>NZ_JBSGCE010000029.1:0-138262 GCF_053601695.1 Nonomuraea sp. NPDC004702 | reverse complement strand
GTTCCCGGCCCCGGTTCCCGGCCCCGGTTCCCGGCCCCGGTTCCCGGCCCCGGTTCCCGGTTCCCGGCCCCGGCCCCGGGCCCCTGATCCCTTGGCACCTCGGGCACCTCGGGCCCCCGGTCCCTGGCTTCCGGGCTCCCGGGCCTTCGGGCCTTCGGGCCTTCGGGCCTTCGGGCCGCATGGTCGGCCGGTTGCTCTCGGGGGCGCCGTGGCCGGGATCATGGACGGTGTGCTGCGCGTGACGATGAACGACTCCGCGGCCGGTCTGCTCGGTGTGCCGGGCGGCCCGGCTCTGCCGGCACCGCCGGGCGGCCTCGCTTCCGGCCTGCGGGAACGCGTGGCCCAGGGGCTGGTCCGGCGGGGTGAGGTGCTCGGCTGGGCCGTCTCGACGGACGGCGCCGAACGTGCCCCCGCGCCCTTCCACGACCTCACCGGCTGGGAGTGCGACCGGAGTTCCGTGCATCTGGAGGACTTCGTCCCGGTCGAGGTCGTCACCGTCGACCACGCGCCGGTGATCGGCGACGACGGCCAGCGCGTGATGCTGCTGCACGGCGTGGCGCTCGCCCTGGAGGTCGTCCGGCTCGCCCGCGCCCTGCACCCGCGCGGCCCGGTGCGCTGCGTCGTGACCGCGAACGAGACCAGCGCGACGTTCCGGTTCCACCAGATCAGGCCGGGCGAGAGCTGGAACGCCGCTGACCTGGACGGGTACGCCGGCGACAAGGTGATCGTGGTCGATCGGGGGCCGTTCGCCGCACTCCAGGAGCATCCGGACGTGCCGGGCGCCGCGTACGATTCCTGATCGTGTCGATGAGGTTGAGCCTCGCGAAGATCGAGGCCGCGCTGCTGGAGTCCGTACGGGCCGACCCCGCCCTCATCGGGGCCGTCCTTGAGGGCCGGTCGCGCGGTCTCCCTCCAGAGACGGACGTGTTCGCGGACGACCACCGCTCGCTCACCGCCATCGCCGAGGGACGCGCCGAGGCCGAGCACGGCACCGCGCGATGGAGGCACTGCTTCCCCTGGCTGGCGGCGGCCACCGGCGAGGACGGCGCGAACGACGTGGCCGGGTGCGAGGTCGGCTACGGGCCGCCGTTCGTGCTGGATCCCGGTCAGGTGGCGGCGGTCGCGCGGGGCCTGGCCGAGGAGGGGTGGAGGTTCGGCGCCGGTCACGCGGGCGGGACGTACGAAGGGCTGGAGGCGCTGGCGCCGTTCTACACGGCGGCGGCCCACGAGGGCAAGGCGGTCGTGGGCGCGGTGCGCTGACGTCCCTCGCCCGTGGGCGCGGTGCGCTGACGTCCCTCGCCCGTGGGCGCGGTGCGCTGACGTCCCTCGCCCGTGGGGGCGGTGCGCTGACGTCCCTCGCCCGTGGGGGCGGTGCGCTGACGTCCCTCGCCCGTGGGCGCGGTGCGCGGTCCTGACTGCCGGCCTCGGGCCTCTGTGTGAACGTGCCGCCGGTGGTGTGGTGGGGGTGTGCAGGTTGGGGGCGGGTACCGTGCAGACTGCCCCTTGGATGGGGGTTCGGGCCTAACGTCCCGGAATATGCAGACAGTGGACGTTCTGGTGGTGGGGGCGGGGCTGGCCGGGTTGAGCACCGCCCGCCTGCTGGCCCGGCGGGGGCTGGACGTCATGGTCGTCGATCGCCGCAGGTCGTTGGCGGCCGGCGTCCGGACCACCGGGATCTTCGTACGCCGCACGCTCGACGACTTCGACCTGCCCGGCCACCTGCTCGGGCCCGGTGTCCGGGACGTCCTGCTGTATCCGCCGTCGCGGCGCTCGCCGATCCGGCTCACCAGCGACCGGGACGAGTTCCGGGTGGCCGACATGGCCGCCGTCTACGAGCACGCCCGCCGCGCGGCGGAGTCGGCCGGCGCCCGGGTCCTGCTGGGCGTCCGGTACGCGGGCAGCTCATCGGGCCTCGTACGCCTGGAGCGCACAAGCGGCGCCGTGGCCGCGGAGGGCGCGGAGGGCGCGGTCGGCGTGGACGGTGTTGTGGGGGTGGAGGTGGTGGGGGTCAGGTTTGTCGTGGGGGCGGATGGGGCGCGGTCGCGGGTGGCGCGTGATCTCGGTCTCGACGTCAACCGACGCTTTCTCGTCGGCGCCGAGATCGTTCATGCCGTCGCGCCGGGTTCGGGCGTTCCGGCGTTCCACTGCGTGCTGGATCCCCGGGTGGCTCCGGGGTACCTCGGGTGGGTGGTGGACGACGGGCGGCACGCCCACGTGGGGGTCGCGGGGGAGCCGGGGGCGATGCGGGCCGGCGTCCGCCGTCTGCTGGACGCCTTCGCCGCCGACGCGCCCGGTCGCGCGACGCCCGCCGGGCCGGTCGAGCGCCGGGGAGGCCCGATCCCGGTCGGGGGCGTGCTGCGGCGGCTGGCGTGCCCGGACGGGCTGCTGGTCGGGGACGCGGCGGGCGCGGTGTCGCCCCTGACGGCCGGTGGGCTGGACCCTTGCCTGCGGATGTCCGAGCTGGCCGCGTCGGTGATCGCCGACTATCTGCGTACCGGTGACCGAGAGGTGCTGAAGCGGTACGACGGGGCCGCGCTGCGGGCCCGGTTCCGGGGCCGGTTGTTGCTGCGGCGGCTGTCTGCGGGGATCCGGTCACCGGTCGCGGCGGAGGCCGCGGTGACCGTCCTGCGCACCCGTCCCGGCCGGGCGCTGGCCGCGCGGATCCTGTTCGGCGACGGCTCCTTCCCCGAGCTCGAACCCCGGCTCACGGCGGGAGTGGGCACAGTTCGGCGACCTTGACGAGCCCGGCTCGTGTGCGACCGTAGCGGCCCCGGACGCGGCGTGCCCGCGATCGGGTCGAAACGCGGATGGGGAAGCGCGATCCCGTGTGGGAGAACGCGGGAGGCCGGAGAACGGGGGCCACCCCCGTGCAGGGGAACGCGGGGGCCGGAAAGGGGAGCGACCCCGTGTGGGGCACGGGGGGCCGGAAAGGGGAGCGACCCCGTGTGGGGCACGGGGTCGCGAAGGTGTGGGGTTACGGCTTGGTGTAGCCGCCCGTGTAGGCGCCGCTTCCGCTGTACGCGTACACGCGGATGCGGTAGGTGCCCGCCGTGCCGTTGTAGGTCAGCGACTCGTCAGGCCCGCTGCCCGCGCTGCTGGCCACCGTGGTCCAGCCGAGGATGCCCTGCTTCTGCAGGTACAGGTCGAAGTCCACGCCGGAGGGCCCGTCGAGGCACGCCCGGTGCGTCCCGGCGGCGGCCGTGTAGCCGGAGCTGTTCGGGTAGTACACGTTCTGCCCGCTGGTCAGGTTGCCGGAGAACGGCGTCTGGTAGCCGGTGCAGTTCCCGGGGGTGTTCCCGACCGTGATGCTCTTGCTGGTGGAGTTCGTGGCCCCGCCGTTGTCGGTCACGGTGAGGGTCACGGTGTACGTGCCCGCGGCGGCGTAGGTGTGCGACACGGTCGCGCCGCTGCCGGTGGAGCCGTCGCCGAAGGTCCACGCGTAGGAGGCGATGCTGCCGTCCGGGTCGCTGGAGCCGGAGCCGTTGAACGAGCACGCCCGCGTGGTGTTGTCGCACGACTGGGTGAAGCCGGCCACCGGCGGCTGGTTGCCACCGGTCGTCGGCGGGTACTGCGTGGCGTCGTGCACGTCGAGCAGCGGCTCCTTGACCCCGTCGCCGGCGTCGTCGGTCCAGTTGAGGTTGCCCGTGGCCTTGAGCTTGTCCCGTACGGCCAGCGCCCCCGCCCGGGTGGTGGGCTTGTTCGAGCCGCTGGTCAGCACGGCCGCGGCGCCCGCGACGTGCGGGCTGGCCATGGAGGTGCCGCTGATGGTGTTGTAGCCGCCGTTCATCCACGTGGAGTAGATGCAGGTGCCGGGGGCGGCGACCTCGACCGTGGTGCCGTAGTTGGAGAACCAGGCGAGGGTGTCGTCGGTGTCGGTCGCGCCGTCGGTGCGGCACGGCACGGTGATCGTGCCGGCCAGGCCGCCGGGCTGGCCGTCGAAGTCGGTCACGGCCGAGACGGTGACGACGTCGGGGTGGTTGGCGGGGAAGAAGCCGGAGGCGTCGGCCGAGCTGTTGCCGGCGGCCACGACGACGACGATGCCCGCGTTGGTGGCGTTCGTGATCGCGTTGCTGATCGCGGAGCTGCTGCAGCCCTGGCAGCCGAGGCTCAGGTTGATGACCTCGATCGTGCTCGCCCTGGCCACGACCCAGTCGAGACCGGCGGCGATGCCGGCCAGCGTGCCGGAGCCCGCCGAGTTGAGCACCTTGACGGCGTGGATGCGGGCGCCGGGGGCGACGCCGACCGCGCCGACGGAGTTGTCGATGGCGCCGATCGTGCCGGCCACGTGGCTGCCGTGCCCGTTGTCGTCGTCGCCGGTGCCCGAGCAGACGCCGCTGGTGCAGTTGGTGCTGGCCACCACGTTCAGGTCGGGGTGGTCGAGGTCGACGCCGGTGTCCACGACCGCCGCGTCCACGTCGACGCGGACGTCGTCGGTGCCGTCGATGTCGAGGTTGATGTTCTGGTCGGCGAAGATGCGCTTGATGCCGCTCGGCACGGTCTGCGCGAAGGCGTGCACCTCGTGGTCGGGCTCGACGGTGAGCACACCGGGGTCGCCCTTCAGCTTGGCGGCCTCCTCGGGGTGAAGAGGGCCGAGTAGCCGTTGAAGGCGTACCGGTAGGTTCCCACCAGCACGCCCTTGTGCGCCGTGACCTGCTGCTGCGCCTCGTTCGCCACCTGCGCCCGCGACACGCCAGAGAGCTGGACGATGTAGCGCTGCTGGTCGGCGGCGGCCGGGGAGTCGGCCTCGGCGGCGGTGGCCCAGCCGGACAGTGCCAGGCAGACGCCGGAGGCCAGGGCTAACAGGGTTGAGATTCGACGCATGGAAACGCCTTTCTCCGGGGGTGACATGAGCTGTGCTCATGCGGCTTGTGAGCGGAACATCGCATATGACAGCGAGTCAGGCAATACTGAAATATCTGTCATAGATCACATCGGTCTGGGTCGTTCCGACGAAGAACCGGGGCCGTCATAGTGGGGGTGGACGAACCGGGTGGTCCCCGCCGGCTCTAGGGTCGGGCGGAGTCGACCAGGGGGGGACACCGGTGCCGGAGCTGGAGGAGATCGATGCGTGGCTGCGTCACCGGCTGGCGGGACTGCTCGCCGAGAACCAGGTGCCCGGGGCCGCCGTGGCGGTCCACGCGGGCGGCCGGACGGTCGAGGTCGCGGCCGGGACGCTGAGCACGGCGACGGGCGTCGAGGCGACCCCCGGCTCCCTGTTCCAGATCGGCTCGATCACCAAGGTGCTGACCGCGACGCTGGCCATGCAACTGGCCGACGAGGGCCTGCTCGACCTGGACGCGCCCGTGCGCGACCGCCTCCCGGCGTTCCGGATCGGTGACGAGCGGGCCGCCCGGCGGATCACCCCGCGCCAGCTCATGTGCCACGTCGCGGGCTTCGAGGGGGACGTCTTCACCGACACCGGCAAGGGCGACGACTGCGTCGAACGGTTCCTGGACGTCCTGCACGACGTGCCGCAGCTGTTCGAGCCCGGCGAGATGTTCTCCTACAACAACGCCGGCTACTGCGTGCTGGGCCGGATCATCGAGGTCGTGCGGGGCAAGCCGTTCGACGCGTGCCTGCGCGACCACCTGCTCACGCCGCTCGGCATGACCCACGCCGCCTGCGACCCGTACGAGGCGATCGTGCACCGCACGGCGGTCGGCCACGTCCAGCGCACGCCGGACGGCCCGTACCGGCCGACCCCGGTGTGGGCGCTGGCCCGCTCGAACGCGCCCGCCGGCTCGATGCTGGCGATGCCGCCGCGTGACCTGCTGGCCTTCGCCCGCATGCACCTCGCCGGCGGCACCGGCCCGGACGGAGCCCGTGTGCTGAGCGCGGAGAGCGTCGCGGAGATGCGGCGGCCGCAGGTCAGGCTGCCCGACTTCGCCCAGGGCACGGCCTGGGGCCTGGGCTGGGAGCTCTTCGACCGGCCCGGCGGCGCCGTCTTCGGCCACGACGGCAGCACCGTCGGCCAGGCGGCGTGCCTGCGCGTGGCGCCGGAGCGCGACGTGGCCGTGGTCGTCGTCGCCAACGGCGGCCGGACGCGGCCCGTGTTCGCCGAGATCACCGGCCGCGTGCTGGGCGAGCTGGGCGGGGTCGAGGTGCCCGCGCCCCCGGCGCCCGGCCCGGCCCCCGTCCCGCCCGCGAACGCCGCCCGGTACGCCGGCACGTACACGTCGAGCACCTGCGAGACGGAGGTGACCCTGGACGGCGCCGGGCGGCTGTGGCTGCGCCGGACGCCCGTGGGCATCACCGCCGACCTGGACGAGGTGCCGTACCGCACCGAGCTGGCCGCCTGGCGCGACGACGTGCTGATCCCCCTCGAACCCGAGCGCGGCGCGCACGCCCCGATCGCCTTCCTCGGCGACGACGGGACCGGCCGCGCCCTCTACCTGCACGACGGCCGCGCCGACCGCCGCACGTCCGGCTGACCCACCGCACCGAGGACGGCCCGCCCGCGCACAGCGCCGGCGGGCCGTCCTCATGCCCGCCCCCGTCTCCGCACCGCGCTGATCAGTTGGTACGCCCGGACGAACCCCCGCCCCAACGTTCGATGTCCGCGACGAACACCGCCGGGGACGCGGGTCCCACTATCGTCGGATGGATTTGGAGAGCGATCGCGTGCTGGCGATCCGGGATCTGTCGGTCGAGATCCGGCGCGGCGACAGGGTCGTCCGCCCGGTCTCGGACGTCAGTCTGGTGCTGAACCGCGGCGAGACCCTGGGGATCGTCGGCGAGACCGGGTCCGGCAAGTCCATGACCGGTCTCGCGATCATGGGCATGCTGCCGGCCGGCGGCCGGGTGACCGGCGGCTCGATCGACTTCGGCGGCGAGGAGCTGGTCGGCCTGCCCGCCGCCCGCTACCGGGCCCTGCGCGGCAACGAGATCGCGATGGTGTTCCAGGACTCGCTGACGGCGCTGAACCCGACCAGGCGCATCGGCGAGCAGGTCGCCGAGCCGGTCCGGCTGCACCACGGCGCCTCCAGGCGGGCCGCCCGCGACCGCGCCGCCGAGGTGCTCGCCCTGGTCGGCCTGCCCCGCCCGGCCGAGCGCATGGACGACTACCCGCACCAGCTCTCCGGCGGCATGCGGCAGCGCGTGATGATCGCGATGGCGCTGGCCTGCGAGCCGCGGGTCGTCATCGCCGACGAGCCCACCACGGCGCTCGACGTCACCATCCAGGCCGAGATCCTCGACCTCCTGGACGGCCTGCGCTCCCGGCTCGGCATGTCGATGATCCTCATCACCCACGACATGGGCGTCATCGCCCGGCACGCCGACCGCGTCGGCGTCATGTACGCCGGCCGCCTGGCCGAGACCGCCCCCACCCCCGTGCTCTTCGCCCGGACCCGGCACCGCTACACGCACGCGCTGCTGGCCTCGATCCCCTCGCTCACCCACGACCGGGACGAGCGGCTGTTCAGCATCCCCGGCGCGCCGCCCGACCTGACCGCGGCCGGGCCCGGCTGCCCGTTCGCGCCGCGCTGCGACGCCGCCACCGACCGGTGCCGCGAGGAGCGTCCGGCCCCCGCCGTCGAGGACGACGGGCACGTCCACGCCTGCCACCACCCGGCCACCGGACCGGCCGACCGGGTGCAGAGCCGCTTCCGCACCCGCCCGGTGGAGCCCGCGGCGGCTGCGGAGCGCGCGCCGCGGTTGCGCGTCGTCGACCTCAGGCGCGAGTACCCGGTCGGCGGCAGGGGCCTGTTCGGCGCGCGCCGCACCCTCAAGGCGGTCTCCGGCGTGAGCTTCGAGGTGGCGGCGGGGGAGACCTTCGGGCTGGTCGGCGAGTCGGGGTGCGGGAAGTCCACCCTGGGCAGGATGCTCGTCGCCCTCGACCGGCCCACCTCCGGCGAGGTGATCTTCGACGGCGAGCCGGTCAGCCGGATGGGCGCGCGGGCGCTCGGACCGCGCCGGAGCCGGCTGCAGATGATGTTCCAGGACTCCGGCGCCGCCCTCGACCCCCGCATGCGCATCGGCACGATCCTGCGCGAGCCGCTGGCGATCCAGGGCGCGGGCGACCGCGCCCACCGCACGGCCCGCGCCCGCGAGCTGCTGCGGGACGTCGGCCTTCCCGCGGGCGTCATGGAGCGCTACCCCCACGAGCTGTCCGGCGGGCAGCGGCAGCGGGTGAACCTGGCCCGCGCCCTGGCCCTGGACCCGGCGGTGCTGGTCGCCGACGAGCCGGTCAGCGCCCTGGACGTGTCCATCCGCTCCCAGGTGCTCAACCTCATGCGCGCCATCCAGCTCGAACGCGGCCTCAGCAGCGTGGTGATCTCGCACGACCTCGCCGTCGTGCGGTACCTGGCCGACCGGGTCGGCGTCATGTACCTGGGCAAGCTGGTCGAGACCGGCACCACCGAAGAGGTGTACGGCGCCCCCGCCCACCCCTACACCGCCGGCCTGCTGGCCGCCGTCCCCGACGCGGACCCGCAGGCCCGGCAGCCGCGCGGCGAACGCGTGCGCGGCGAGCTGCCGAGCCCGATCGACCCGCCCAGCGGCTGCCGCTTCCGCACCCGCTGCGCCCTGGCCGACGACCTGTGCGCCCAGGCCGAGCCCCTTCCGCGGCCGGTCACCGGCAGCCACCAGGTCGCCTGCCACCACCCGCTCCAGCCGCTCGAACCCGCGGCCACCCCGCTGAAGGGAGCCTCCCGGTCATGACCTGGTACGTCGTCCGGCGCCTGGCGATCTCGGTCGTCGTCCTGCTCGGCATCTCCGCGGTGGTGTTCCTGCTGCTGCACCTCGTCTCGGACAGCCCCGGGCGGGTGGTCCTGGGGCAGCGCGCCTCGCCCGAGGCGGTCGCCGACTTCAACCGGCAGCACGGGTACGACCGCCCGGTCCTCGCCCAGTACGTCGGCTACCTGGGCCAGCTCGCCCGGGGAGACCTGGGCAGGTCGTACAAGCTGAACGAGAACGTGGCCACCCTGCTCGGGCAGAACGCCGGCCGCAGCGCGATGCTCTCGGCGGCCGGCCTGGCGGTGGCGCTGGTGATCGCCGTGCCGCTCGGCGTGCTGCAGGCGGTCCGGCGCAACAGCGTCGCCGACCGGCTGCTCACGGCGGTCTCGTACGTGCTCTACGCGACGCCGTCGTTCCTGCTCGGGCTGATCCTCATCGCCGTCTTCAGCCAGGCGCTGCCGATCTTCCCGGCGGAGGCGTCCCAGTCGCACTCGCCCTGGGTCGTGCTCACCGATCCGCGGGCGATGGCGCTGCCGGTCATCACGCTGGCCGCGGCGAGCGTCGCGGTCTTCGCGCAGTACCAGCGCTCCTCGGCCCTGGACCAGCTCGGCCAGGACTACATCCGGGTGGCGCGGGCCAAGGGTCTGCCCGAGCGGCTGATCCTGCTGCGCCACCTGCTGCGCAACGCCTGCCTGCCGCTGGTCACCCTGGTCGGCACGCTCATCCCCACCCTCCTGGCGGGCAACCTGATCGTCGAGTCGCTGTTCAACTATCCCGGCCTCGGCCTGTTGTTCCTCAACAGCCTGCAACGCGAGGACTATCCGGTGCTGCTCGCCTACACCCTCGTCGGAGGCGTCCTGACCGTGGCCGGCAACTTCGTCGCCGACCTCGTGGTCGCCGCCGCCGACCGCCGAATCGAGCTGACGAAATGACCACACAGAACGTGGAGGCCCGGCCTGAGGCCGAGGCCGTCCCGGCGCGGAGCCGGCGCTCGGTGCTGCGCGGGCTGCGGCGCAGCCCGCTCGGCCTGACCGGCGGCCTGCTCCTGCTGCTGATCGCCGGGTTCTGCTTCCTCGGGCCGCTGCTCTACCGCACCAACCAGATCGACGTGGACCTGGTCAACGCGGCCCTGCCGCCCGGCCCCGGCCATCCGCTCGGCACGGACGCCAACGGCTTCGACGTGCTCGGCCGGCTGATGGCCGGCGGCCGCCTGTCGCTGCAGATCGGCCTGCTCGCCGCCCTGTTCGCCACCGCGATCGGCACCCTGTACGGCGCGGTCGCCGGCCTGGCCGGCGGCGTCGTGGACGGCTTCCTCATGCGCCTGGTCGACGTCATGCTCTCGGTGCCGTTCCTGTTCTTCGTCCTGATCCTGTCGGCCCGCTTCCACGCCGACGCGCTGTCGTTGAGCCTGGTCATCGGCGGGTTCTCCTGGCTGGTCTCCGCCCGGCTGGTCCGCGGCGAGGTGCTGACGCTGCGGGTGCGGGAGTTCGTGCTGGCCGCGCGGGTGATGGGCGCCTCCCGCCGGCGGCTCATCCTCACCCACCTGATCCCGAACGCGCTCGGCGTGATCATCGTCAACATCACGTTCCAGGTCGCCGACGCGATCCTGGTCGTGGCGGCGCTGGGCTTCCTCGGGTTCGGGCTGACGTACCCGACCGAGGACTGGGGCAGCCAGCTCGCCGGCGGCGTCGCCTACATCTCGGCCGACTACTGGTGGCTGATCTACCCGGTCGGGGGCTGCATCGTCCTGACGGTGCTGGCGCTCAACCTGCTCGCCGACGCCCTGCGCGACGCCGTCGGGCGCCGGGCCGACTGACGTCCGCCGACCGATGAACGCCGACTGACATCTCCACCCCCACATGTAGGGAGCCTGTAATGACGCACGTGTCCGGAAAGCAGCGAGCACGCCTGGCGGTGGCGCTCGCCGCCGCGGTGGCGGTGCTCGCCACAGCGTGCACCGGCGGCGGGGGCGCCGCGAAGGACCCCGCCGCGGGGTACGCCAGCCAGCCGGCGCAGTCGGGCAAGCCCAAGGACGGCGGCACGGTCACCGTCGCGCTGACCCCCGGCCTCAGCCCGAACTACATCTATCCCTACCCGCCGGCCGCCGCCAACGGGACCGTCATCGCCCGCGGCCTGATGTGGCGCTCCCTCTACCGGCCCAGCGGCGAGGGCGACCAGGTGGCCGACGCCGAGCTGAGCCTGGCCGAGCCGCCCGTCTACAGCGCCGACCGCAAGACCGTGACCATCAAGATGAAGGACTACAAGTGGTCCGACGGCAACCCGGTCACCGCCGGTGACGTCGTCTTCTCCCTGACGCTGCTCAAGGCGGCGCTCGCGGAGAGCCCGGCCAACTGGAGCTTCTACACGCCGGGCCAGTTCCCCGACGGGGTCACCGCCAAGGCCGCCGCGCCCGACACGCTGACCCTCGAACTGGAGACGGCGTACAACCCGTCGTACCTGATGTCGATGCTGACGCTGCTGTACGTGATGCCGTCCAAGGCGTGGGACATCGACCGCGCGGGCGGCCCGCACCTCGACTACACCAAGCCGAAGAACGCCACGGCGATCTACAAGTACCTCACCAAGGAGTCGGAGTCGCAGTCCACGTTCGCCACGAACCCGCTGTGGCAGGTGGTGAACGGCCCGTTCCGGCTCAAGAGCTTCGACCCGACGACCGGCTCGTTCTCGCTGGCGCCCAACGAGTCCTACAGCGGGCCCGGTGACTCGCGGCTCGACCAGGTCGACTTCAAGGCGTTCACCTCGGCCGCCGCGGTGCTCAACCAGTTCAAGGCGGGGAACCTGACCGTCGGCACGCTCGACTCCGGCTTCATCACGCAGATCGGCGCGCTGAAGGCCAAGGGGTTCAACGTCTACGGCGCGCCCGCGCCCGCCCGCTTCGACTCGCTGACCATCAACTTCGGCAACACCGTCAACGGCTTCGACAAGATCATCGCGCAGCCGTACGTCCGGCAGGCCCTCCAGCGCCTGATCGACCAGCCGGGCTACATCGCCGGCCGGGGCATCTACAACGGCGCCGGCTCGCCCAACTACAGCACCGCGGGCAGCGGCTCGCCGTACCCGCCGGCGTTCGGCGACGCGCCGCCGTACCCGCACGACCCGGCGGCGGCGGCCAAGCTGCTCACCGACAACGGCTGGCAGGTGGTCCCGAACGGCGCCACCACCTGCGTGCGGCCCGGCACCGGGCCGGGCGAGTGCGGCGCGGGCATCCCGCGCGGCCAGAAGATCAGCTTCACCCTGGCCTCCGCGAACACCCCCGCCTACGTCGGCGCCCGGGACGTCGCCTTCGCCTCGGCGGCCAAGAAGCTCGGCGTCGAGGTCAAGATCGTCACCAAGTCCCTCACCTACATGTACGCCAACTACGGCAACACCTTCGCGCCCGCGAACAAGAACGAGTGGGCGATGCAGGACTACGGGCCGCTCTACCTGGCGGCCGGTTACCCCAGCAGCAACACGGTGTTCAACGCCAAGGGCAGCTTCAACCTGGGCGGCTACCGCGACGACGAGGTGGACCGGCTCATCGACGCCTCGACCTTCGGCGCCGACGCCGGCGCCCTGTCGGCCGAGGTGACCAAGATCGCCCAGGAGCTGCCCGTGCTGTTCTTCCCGACCCCGCACACCCTGGTCGTGTGGAAGGACACGCTGTCCGGCCCGCAGTCGTCGTTCCGGGCCCTGCTCAGCTACCTGTACACGCCCGAGCTCTGGTACTTCCACGCATGACGCGCGACGCCTTCGCCCGGCCGCTGCGCCACCTCGACCCGGCCGCCGCCGCCGTCGCGGACGCCCGCACGCTGCGCGAGCTGGTCGGCGACGCCCGCGTGGTGGCCGTCGGCGAGGGGGCGCACAACGTCACCGAGTTCTACCGGCTCAAGGACCGGCTGTTCCGCATCCTCGTCCGCGAGCTGGGGTTCTCGGCGTTCGTGATGGAGTCCGGCTTCGCCGAGGGGCTGGCCGTGGACGCCTGGGTCCACGGCGGGCCCGGCGCGGCCGCGACGGTCGCCCGCGACGGCATCACCTACCGGTTCGGCGAGTGCGAGCCGATGCGGCGGCAGCTGCGCTGGATGCGCCGCCGCAACTCGGCGGGCCCGGGGCGGGTCTCCTTCTACGGCATGGACCTGCCCGGCTCGTCCACCTCGCCCGGCCCGGCCGTGCGCGCGTGCCTGGACCGCATGCCGGCCGGGCCGGGCGACGAGGAGCTGCTGATCCTGAGCGACCTCGGCGGCCGTACCGAGGCGGCGGTCCGGTACGCGGCCATGCCCGCCGCGGGCCGGGCCCGCCTGCTCGCGGGGCTGCGCGAGCTGGCCGGGCGCGCGCTCGGGTCGGCGGACCCGGTGCTGCGCCGGTGCGCGGCCTCCCTCCAGGCCTTCGCCGACGAGGCCGAGGCGGGGGAGGCCGGGCCGGCGGGCGCGCCCTATCCCCGGGACCGGTTCATGGCCGAGACCGTGGAATGGGTGCTCGAACGGGAGCAGCGGATCGTCGTCAGCGCCCACAACTCGCACGTCCGGCGCTCGCCCTTCCACGGCCGGCCGACGCTGGGCGGCCTGCTCGCCGCGTCCCTGGGAGACGACATGGTCGTCGTCGGCGCGACCTACGGCTCCGGCCCGGAGGTGCGCTTCACGCAGCGCTCCCCGCGCCCGTTCGACTGCGACGTCTCGCTGGAGGCGCGCACCCTGCCCCCGAACTGCGTCGAGGCGCCGCTGGACCGGCTCGGCCCGCCCGTGACCGTCGTCGACCTGCGCCGCGCGCCGGGCGAGCTGTTCGACGGGATCGACGGCACGCTCGCCAGCGGCGGCCTCGACCCGGTGGACGACTTCCCGGCCGCCTACGACGCCCTGATCCACGTCCGCCGGGTCAGCCGGGTCCCCGGCGCGTTCGAACGGCTCCAGGCCGAGTTCGCCGCCGCCCGTCCTGCCCGTCCTGAATCGCCGGAGTCATCGTGACCCTTTCCTATCCGCCCGCGCGCACCGTCGAGGTCGTCCAGGACGTCGCGGGCGTCCGCGTGCCCGATCCGTACCGGTGGCTGGAGGAGGAGACGCCCGAGGTGCGGCGGTGGCAGCGGCGGCAGGCCGAGCTGGCCGCCGCCGTCGCCTACGACGGGCAGGATCCGGCGGCCGTCCGGGACCTGATCCTGGCCTTCGACGCCGGATCCCGCCCGGCCCTGCCCAGGCACGCGGCCGGCCGCTGGTTCCGCCCGGTCACCCCGCCCGGCGGGACGGCGACCACCGTGGTCGTCGCGGACGAGCCCTACGGCCCCGGCCGGACGGTGGCCGACCTGGCGCGGTTCGGCGGCGCGCAGGACGCGGTGCTGTCCTGGCTGGCGCCCTCCCCGGACGGCCGCGTCCTGGCCCTCGGCGTGTGCACCGACGGCAGCGAGCACAACACCATCCGGCTCGTCGAGGTGGACACCGGCCGCACGCTCGACGCGCCCGGCCAGGTGCTGCACAGCGCGTGGGCCGGCGGCGTCTCCTGGACGCCCGACAGCGGCGGCTTCTCCTTCCTCGCGCTCACCGGCCCCCCGGAGGAGTTCCGGCAGGCCGTGTTCAGCCACCGCCTCGGGACGCCGGGCGAGACCGTCGTGGAGCCGATCCCGGTCCCGGCGGGCTCGCGAGAGTACACGCTCGTCCAGTTCTCCCCGGACGGCCGCTGGGCCGTGGCCGCGCACCGGGTGGGCAGCCCGATCCCGTGCGCCGTCCGCGACCTGTCCGTGCCCGGGTCCGCGTGGCGGCCCTTCGTCACCAGCTGCGCCGGCACGGTCGCCGGTCACGTCGTCGGCGACCGCTACGTGGCGGTGACCGACGTCGGCGCGCCGCGCGGCCGGGTGGTCGCCATCCCGCTCGACGCCGCCGACCCGGACGACCCGTCGGGATGGACGGAGCTGGTCCCCGAGGGCGAGACCGTGCTGCGCTCGCTCACGCCCGTCGGCGAGCACCTGTACCTCAGCGAGTTCGACCGGACGTTCGCCCGGGTGCGGATCCTCGACCGCGCGGGCGCCGTCGCCGGGGAGGTGCCGCTGCCCGGCCGGGGCGCGCTCGCCGCCCCCTTCTTCGCCCTGACCGCCCTGGCCACCGGCGTGCCCGCGGCCGACTTCGTCTTCGCCTTCTCCACGCTGACCAGCTCCTGGGGCGTCTACCGGCACCGGCCCGGCCAGGGCGCGCCGCACATCCTGTCGGCTCCGGCGGTCACGCTCGACGCCGAGGTGGAAGAGGGGCAGGCGGTGGCGGCCGACGGGGTCGCGGTGCCGTACCACGTGGTGCGCCCGGCCGGTCTCGACCCGGCGCGGCCCGCGCCGGTGCTCGTCTCGGCGTACGGGGCGGCCAACGTGCCCCTGCTTCCCCAGTACCAGCCGGACCTGGCCGCCTTCGTCGCCGCCGGGGGCGTGCTGGTGCAGGCGTACCTGCGCGGTGGCGGCGAGTTCGGCGGGGACTGGTACCGGGCCGCGCACCGGGAGCGGCGGCACGTCCGCGACTCCGACCTGGTGGCCGTCGCCGAGCACCTGATCGCCGACGGCGTGACGGCCGCCGACCGGCTGGCGCTGACCGGCGGCTCCGACGGCGGGCTCATGTGCGGGATCGCCGTCACCAGCCGGCCCGAGCTGTGGCGGGCCGTCCTGCCGCGGGCGCCGCTGCTGGACCTGATCGGCGGCACCCGCGACCCGTACCTCGACTTCGTCATCCGCAAGGCGTGGGCCGACCCGGACGACCCCGAGGAGGTCCGGCGGCTGCTGCGGATGTCGCCGTACGAGCGGGTGCGCCCCGGCGTCTTCCCCGCGGTCTACCTCCAGGCCGGGGCGACGGACCCGCGCTGCCGTCCCTGGCACGCGCGCAAGTTCGCCGCCCGCCTCCAGGCGGCCCAGCAGGGGGACGAGCCCGTCCTGCTGCACGTCTTCGACGACGCCGGGCACGGCGCGGCCACCCCCCACGACGTGGCGGTCGCCCAGGACGCCGAATGGCTGGCCTTCCTCATCGGCACGCTCGGCCTGCGCGGCCCGGTCAGTCGTCCGGCGCGGACCTGATCGACATCAGGCGCAGCTGCAGCATGGCCGACAGGCGCGCGTCCGGGGAGCCGAGGTCGATCCGGCCCACCTCGGCCGCGCGCCGCAGCCGGTAGCGGAACGTGTTGGGATGCACGAACATCGCGGCGGCGGCCACCGAGACGTCGCCGAAGGCGTCGAGCCAGGCGTCCAGCGTCTCGACCAGGCTCGTCTGGTGCTCCTTGTCGTAGGCGACGACCCGGGCGATCGGCCCGCTGGGGACGTCGCCGCGCGGCACGAGGTCGGCCAGCTCCAGCAGCAGCGCGTCCACGTGCACGTCGTCCAGGCGGGCCACCTGCCGTCCGGCGCCGCCCGAGCGCAGCACGCGCAGCGCCCGGTCGGCGCCAGAACGCGAGCGGGCCAGGGCCGAGTTGTCCCCGGCCGGCCGGCCCACCCCGACCAGCGGGCGCAGCCGGGAGCCGACCCGGGCCAGGAACTCGGTGGCCACCAGGACCGCGCGCTCGTCGGCGTCCTGCCGGTTCTGCGGCAGCGGCAGGATGCCGTAGGCGACGTCGCCGACCAGCGCGGCGGCGGCCCGCGGGTGCACGGCCGACAGGTGCATGGCGAAGGCGTCGGCGAGCCGCTTGCGCTCGGCGGCGAGCTGGGCGGGCAGCGGGCTCTCGCCCGCCGGGCCGACGACGGTGAGCGCCAGGACGACCGCGGGCTCGTCCTTCAGCCCCAGGCGGCGGGCCGCCTCCAGGGAGCCGGGCCCGCTCTCCAGCGCGGTGCCCAGCAGCTCGGCCCGCAGCCGCCGTTCCATGTCGGCGTCGGCGCGCTGCCACACCATGTGCATCGCGACCAGCTTGGACGCCTCGTAGAGCGCCTGGCTGCGCTCCTCGCCCAGCGCCTCGGGGACGACGACCCAGATCGTGCCGAGGATCTCGTCGCCGGCGCGCACCGCGATCGCCACCCGGGGCAGCGCGGGCGGCTGCCGGCCCTCGGGGTCGGGCAGGGGCGCCACGAAGACGGGCCGGTCGCTGCGGTAGATCGCCTGGAAGACGCCGCGTTCCTCCAGAATGCGGGTGTACTGCTCGGGGACCTGGCGGCCCAGGATCGTCCGCACGCGGGAGGTGTCGGTGTCCTCCTGGCGGCTGGAGAAGGCCAGCAGCCGTGAGTGGCGGTCCTCGATGGTGACGGGCGCGTCGAGCAGCGCGGCGATGGCGTTGGCCACGGCGAACAGGTCGCCGGACCCGATCCGGCCCGAGGCGTGGGCGTCGGGGCCGAGCCGGCCGCCGTCGGAGGTCAGCTCGCGCAGCATGCCGGCCAGGTGCGTCCAGGACGCGCCGCGGGCGAAGGCCAGCACCGCCACCCCCGCCCGGCCCGCCGCCGCGACCAGCCGTTCGTCGGCGACGACGGGCGCGCGGACGACCAGCGCGGCGGCGCCGTGCCGCCCGAGCCGGGTCACGACCTGCGCGATCTCGGCCGGGTCGTGCAGGCCGACACCGAGGACGAGCGCGTCGGCGGGCAGCTCGGGCTCGTCGAGCGGGTCGTGGATGACGACGCCGCCGATGTCGCGGGCGAGCCCGGCGTCGCCGCAGACGGCCTGGAGCAGGGTGGTACCGAGTTCCTCCAGGACGCGGCCCAGGCTGGCACGCGGGAGGCCGGTCACGGGGACGAGCACGCTCCCGACGCTAGCGCCGCCCCGGTGGCACATCGTTCGTCCGGGACGACGAAATGCCACCGGCAGACCTGTCGGAACCGACCAACAGATCAGGACGGCATCGGCACCCACGTCGTCGCGACGGTGACCTCCTCCAGCACCTCCGGGATCGGGGCGACGCCGATCCCCGGGCCGGTCGGCACGGCGAGGTGGCCGTCCTCCAGGCGGAACGGCGGCGTCAGGTCGGTCCGGTAGTAGCGGTCGGAGGCCGAGGTGTCGCCGGGCAGCAGGAACCCGGGCAGCGCGGCGAGCGCCACGTTGGCGGCCCGGCCCACGCCGGTCTCCAGCATGCCGCCGCACCACACCGGGACGTCGTGCGCGGCGCACACGTCGTGGATGCGCCGGGCCTCCAGATGGCCGCCGACCCGGCCCGGCTTGATGTTGACCACCTGGCAGGCCCCGAGCGCGATCGCGTCGGCGGCGGCGCGGGCCGAGACGATCGACTCGTCCAGGCAGATCGGCGTCGTGATCCGCGCGGCCAGCCGGGCGTGCCCGAGCAGGTCGTCCTGCGCGAACGGCTGCTCGATCAGCAGCAGGCCGAACGGGTCCAACCCGGCCAGGTGCCGGGCGTCGCCGCGCCCGTAGGCGGTGTTGGCGTCCACCTGGAGCGGGACGTCGCCGAACCGCTCGCGCACGGCCCGGACCGGCTCGACGTCCCAGCCGGGCTCGATCTTCAGCTTGATCCGCAGGTAGCCCGCGTCCAGGTACTCGGCGACGGCGTCCAGCAGCGCCGGGATCGACCCGGTGATGCCCACCGACACCCCGCACGGCACGCTGTCGCGCACCGCCCCGAGCGCGTGGGCCAGCGGGACGCCGCGGGCGCGCAGGTCCGCGTCCAGGACCGCCGTCTCCAGCGCGGCCTTGGCCATCCGATGCCCCTTGAACGCCGCCAGCGCCGGGGCGACCTTGTGCGCGTCCAGGTCCGCCACGCCGGCCAGCGCCGGGACCAGGAACCGGGTCAGCACGTCGGCGGCGGCGTCGGTGTACTCCGAGGAGTACAGGGGCGCCGTGCCCGCGCCGCACTCGCCCCAGCCCTCGGCCTCGCCGGTGACGACCCGCACCAGCACCGCCCGCCGTACCGTCTCGGTGCCGAACGACGTGCGGAACGGTGTCACGAGCGGCATCTCGACCGTGCGGACCTCCACACCGGTGATCTTCACTCCGTCTCCTGTCTGTCCACGATGTACCAGCCTGTTCGGTCGAAGCCGCGTACCCGGCCGCCCTGTTCGAGCAGCTCGCCCAGCACGTCCCGCAGCGCCCTGCGCCAGTCGGCGGCGCGGGCCGGGTCGCTCTCGCGCATCGCCTCGACGTCGCCCGGCACGCCGACCAGGACGGTGGCCGCGCGGGCGTACCGGACCAGCGGCCCGCCCGCCGCCGACGCCTCCAGCGCCATGGCCGCGCCCGCCGCCCTGGCCGCCGCCGCGTCCGCCACGGCCGGACGGCCCGCGCAGGCCGCCTCGACGACGGGCGTCTCCAGCCGCCAGCGGACCAGGACGCGGTCGGTGGCGTCGGCGCGGTTGATGTCGTCGTCCATGGGGCCGTAGAAGTCCGGCAGGTACTCGGCCGGGTCGGCGCCCAGCTTGGCCAGGTTGAAGTAGGCGTTGCGGCGCACCAGCGGGTCGTAGGTCCAGCAGATCTCGCCGACGCCGCGCAGCATCGCCCAGGCCCGCTGGTGCAGCTTCATGGCGAACCCGACGTTGCGGCCCTGCATGCCCGCCAGCACGCCGGCGATGTGACTGTGCAGGGCGGCGCGCGCCGGAGGCGAGAAGAAGCCGAAGCACGCGCCCACCATCCGGTCGCCGTCGAAGGCGCCGCTCACGTAGCTGCCCGCCTTCGACAACGCGCGCAGCATGTCGGCCGTCACCGGGGGGTTGTTCTCGCCGGTGCGCCAGATGTGCTCGTACAGGCGGCGGACGGCTTCCAGCTCGCCGACGCTGTCCAGGGGGCGGATGTCGATGCCCGCGCCGTCGGCGGCGGCCTGCGCCGCGGCGCACGCGGCCTCGACGGGCCGGGAGTCGCGACGGTCACGGATGAGATCAGTCACGCCGGTCATGGTCGCAGCCGCCTTCGTCCCGTAGCTGGTCGGCGAGCACCGGGCGGCGGCGTCCGGTTCGTCCGCCCGGACAACAGCGTCCAGGGCCCCCTTGTGAGGGGCGGTCACCGCGCTGCGGCCAGCAGGTCGGCCACCAGGGCCGTCAGCAGCCGGGTGCGGCCCGGCAGCTCCGCGACCAGCACGTGCTCGTCGTCGGCGTGCGCGCCGCCGCCGACCGCGCCCAGGCCGTCCAGGGTGGGGGTGCCCGTCCCGGCGGTGAAGTTGCCGTCGGAGGCCCCGCCCACGGCGACCGAGGTCAGCGGGCCGATCCCGAGGGCGCCGGCGAGCCGGCACGCCCGCTCGAACAGGTCCTTCGACGCCGACGCGGGGAGCGGCGGCCGGTTGGGCCCGCCGCCGACCGTGACGTCCGCGCCGGGCAGCACCGGACGCAGCCCGCGCATCGCCGCGTCCACCCGGTCCTGCTCGCGGGCGTCCCTCACCCGTACGTCCACGTCGAAGCGGGCCCGCGCGGGCACCGTGTTGACCGTGGTGCCCGACTCCAGGCGGGTCGGGGTGACGGTCGTGCCCAGCGCGGGATCGGCCAGCGCCGCCACGGCCGCGACCTGGTGGGTCACCTCGACCGTCGCGTTCACGCCGCGTTCGGGCTCCAGCCCGGCGTGCGCGGCCCGGCCCCGCACCAGCACCTCGTACCGGGAGACGCCCTTGCGCTCGGTCTTGAGCGCCCCGCCGGGACCGGCGGCCTCCAGGACCAGCGCCGCCGCGCAGCCGCGGGCCTCGTCCTCGACCAGCCGCCGCGAGGTGGGCGACCCGGGCTCCTCGTCGCCGGTGACCAGCACGGTCACGCCGTCCAGGTCGTCCAGCGCCGCCAGCGCGTGGAAGGCCATCACCAGCCCGGCCTTCATGTCGAAGCAGCCCGGCCCGCGCAGCACCCCGTCGCGCACCTCGAACGGGTGCCGCTCCAGCGAGCCGACCGGCCACACCGTGTCGTGGTGGCCGAGCAGCAGCACCCTGGGCTCGCCGCCGAACCGCCACCGCAGGTGGGTGCACCCGTCGATGACGACGCGCTCCGCCTCGGCCCCCAGGTGGGCGGCGCCCAGCTCGGCGACGGCCGTGGCGCTGCGGGCGATCGCGGCCAGGTCGCCGGACGGCGACTCGCAGCGTACGAGCCGCTCGATGTCGGCGATCATCGCGGCCTCGCGGGCCCGGTCGGACGGGGTACGACGTGGTGTCATGGTGGCTGCCTCCGGTCGGACGGACCGCCCATCATCGTCAAGCACGACCCGGACGGGCCTGTCGCCCCGGCCAACATCGGCCCGCCGCGTTGGGCCCCGCCGACGACCCTCCGGCTAGGTGAGGTCGGCGAAGCGTTCGACGTCCTCGGTGCGGCCGGAGACGATGATCACGTCGCCGTACCCCAGCTCGGTGTCGGAACCGGCGTAGGTGAACTCCTCCTCCGCGCTCTTGACCGCCACCACGGTGACGCCGTGCTTGCGGCGCAGGTTGGACCGGCCGAGCGGCACCCCGATGTACTCCTTGGGCGGCCGGGTCTTGGCCATCGCGAAGTTCTCGTCCACCTGCATGAAGTCCAGCATCCGGCCGGTCACCATGTGGGCCACCCGTTCGCCCATGTCGTGCTCGGGGAAGACGACGTGATGGGCGCCGATGCGTCCGAGGATCCGGCCGTGCTGGCGGCTGACGGCCTTGGCCCAGATGTCGTCGATCTCCAGCTCGATCAGCAGCGACGTGGTCAGGATGCTGGCCTCCAGGTCGCCGCCGATGGCCACCACCGCCCGGTAGAAGTCGGGCACGCCGAGCTGCCGCAGCGTCTCCAGGTCGGTGGAGTCGGCGGTGGCGATGTGCGTGATCTGCCCGGCCAGGCTCTGGGCGACCTTCGGCCGGTTGTCGATGGCCAGGACCTCGGTGCCGCGCCGGGTGAGCTCCAGGGCGAGCGAGGTGCCGAACCGGCCCAGGCCGATGACCACGACGGGGTCTGTCTTCTTGTCAGCCAACGATGACACGTTCCTCGGGTAGTTCGTAGCGACGGGTGCGCTCCTTCAGGGCGAGCGCGGAACCCAGCGTGAGCGGGCCGATGCGCCCGATGAACATCAGCGCCGCCAGCAGCAGGTGCCCGGCGGGCGTGGCGTCGGCGGTGATGCCGGTGGACAGCCCGTTCGTGCCGAACGCCGAGACCACCTCGAACAGCACCTGGTCCAGGCTGTGGGGCGTGAGGGCGAGCAGCAGGTAGGTGGAGACGGCGACCAGCACGACGCCGATCATGGTGATCGAGATGACCTGGCGCTGCGCGGACTCGGCCAGGCGCCGGTGGCCGATGTTCACCCGGGGCTCGCCCCGCAGCTCGGCCCAGATGATGAACGCCAGCAGCCCGAACGTGGTGACCTTGATGCCGCCCGCCGTGCCGGCGCTGCCGCCGCCGATGAACATCAACAGGTCGGTGGCGAGCAGGCTGCTCGGGTAGAGCTGGCCGATGTCGAGGCTGTTGAACCCGCCCGACCGCGGCATGACCCCGGTGAAGAACGCGGCCAGCAGCTTGCCGGAGTCGTCGAGCCCGCCGAGCGTCCTGGGGTTGCGCCACTCGGTCACCAGGAAGACCAGCGTCCCCACCGCGAGCAGGACGAGCGTCACCCCGACGGTGACCCGGGTGAGCACCGACCACCGGCTGGGCCGGCGCCAGGCGCGGGCCAGCTCGAACACCACCGGGAAGCCCAGCCCGCCCACGATCACCGCGAACGCGATCGGCAGGCAGATCCACGCGTCGGTGACGAAGCGCATCAGATTGTCCGGCCACAGCGCGAACCCGGCGTTGTTGAACGCCGACACCGCGTGGAACCAGCCCAGGTACATCGCCCGGCCCAGCGGCTCGCCGTAACCCGTGACGAAGCGCGCGGTGAGCACGGCGCCGACGATCAGCTCGGAGACGAGGCTGAAGATGACCACGTTGCGCACCACGCGCCGGACGTCGGACATGCTCAGCGTCTTGGTCTCGGCCTGGGCGAACATGCGGGCGCGCAGCCCCAGCCGGCCCGCGACCAGGACGGTGAACAGCGTCGCCATCGTCATGATGCCCAGCCCGCCTACCTGGGCCAGCATGGCGATCACCACCTCCCCGGCCACCGACCAGTGGGTGGCGGTGTCCACCACGACCAGGCCGGTCACGCAGGCCGCGGACGTCGCGGTGAACAGCGCGGTCAGCCAGCCGGCCGACTCGCCCGTGGCCGTGGCCATGGGCGAGGTCAGCAGGGCCGTGCCGGTCAGGATGAGGGCCGCGAACCCGGTCGCGATGACCTGCGCCGGATGGTGGAACCGGGACAGGAAGGCGCCCGTCAGCCGCAGGTTTCTCATGGCGCGCCCCCGCCGTGCGCGGCCGGGCGGGGGACATGGTGTGAGGCGAGCACGATCAGACGGTAGACCACCCGGCCACCGCTCCGGCACACGCGTCCGCAGACGGGGGCCGGGAGCGTGCGCCGAAGGTAACGCGGCTAAAAATGCGACAAAGACGATTCGGCGTCGGGAAAGCCGTGCAGGTCACGTCAGTAGAGTGAAAATCTCGTAGGTGTTCACGAACGGGGCGCGATCGGCATGCTGGGGGAGGACACGCCGTACCCGATGCTGGTCGCCGACGCGTCGGGCGCCGTCGAGCGGGCGAACGCCGCCGCCCGGTCGCTGCTGGGCGACGCGGCGCGGATCGCGCCGGACTGGCTGGCCCGCGCCCACCACGACCTGTGCGCCCGCCTGGCCGCGTCACCCGACGCCGGGAGCATGCCGGAGCCCGTCCGAGGGCCGGTCGGGGAGCGGGTGTTCGAGGCCCATCCCGTGCGCGCCGGGCGCGACCGCGTCACCTGGTGGCTGGTCGACGTCACCGCGTCGGAACGGGCCATGGAGGTGCTGCGAGGCGAGCGGGACTCGGCCGCGTCCATGGTGGCGGCGGCCACCGAGCTGCTGTCCTCGCTCAACCTCGACCGCTGCCTGGAGGCGGTCGCCCGCCTGGCCGTGCGGCACCTCGCCCACGCCGCCCGGGCCGTCGTGCCGCTGGGCCCGCGCCGCTACGAGGTCGCCTACCACGAGGCCGGCGGCGCGGCCGTGCGCCGGAACCTGGACATCGACCCGCGCTCCATGCCGGGGCTGGCCGAGGCGCTGCGGGCCTTCCCGCCGGTGCCCGCCCGCTGGGTGGACCCCGGGCAGGCGCCCGGCTGGGTGCTGGGCGAGGGGCGGGACGACACGCGTTCCGTGGTGGTGATCTCGCTGCCCGGCTACGGCCTGCCCGCGGGCGCGCTGATCCTGCTGCGCTCCTCGGCCGGCTTCTCCGCCGCCGAGGAGGCGTTCGCCCGGCTGTTCGTGGCCCGGGCCGGCACCGCGATCTCCATCGCCCGCGTGTACGCCGAGCAGGGGGCCATCGCCGAGACGCTGATGGCCGACCTGCTGCCGCCGATGACGCCGTACCTCGACGTCGCCGACGTGGCGGCCCGCTACCGGGCGGCGGGCCACGGCGCGCTGGTCGGCGGGGACTTCTACGACGTGCACCCGGTCGCCGGATCGGGCGGGGCGGCGCTGGTGGTGCTCGGCGACGTCTCCGGCAAGGGGCTGGAGGCCGCCGTGCTGACCGGCAAGATCCGCAACACGCTGCGCGCCCTGCTGCCGCTGGCCGACGACCACCAGCGCGTGCTGGAACGGCTCAACGAGGTGCTGCTCGCCGGCCCCAGCCCGCGTTACGTCACGCTGGTGCTGGCCGGGGTCGAGCGCCGCGGCCACCGGCTGGAGCTGCGGCTGACCAGCGCCGGCCATCCGCCGCCGATGATCGTCCGCAATGACGGCCGGGTGGAGGACGCCCGCACCCGCGGCACCCTGATCGGCCTGCTCGACCAGATCACCAGCGTCACCGAGACGGTGCTCCTGGCCCCCGGCGAGACGTGCCTGCTCTACAGCGACGGCGTCATCGAGGCCAGGGGAGGCCCGCTGGGCGACGAGATGTTCGGCGACGACCGGCTGCGCGAGGAGCTGCGGCAGTGCGCCGGCATGCCGGCCGCCGCGCTGGCCGAACGCGTCCAGATGCTCGCCTCCCAGTGGGCGGGCGAGCGGGAGCGCGACGACATCGCCATCGTCGCCATCGGCGCGCCGCGCGAAGCCCCCGACGCCCCCGGCGCCCCCGACGGCCCGGACGGAGGTCTTCCGGCGTGAGCGCCCCCGGCCCGCGGGAGGAGATCGAGCGCTGCGTCGAGGCGCTGCGGACGGCGGCGACGTCCGGCGACGAGTACGGCGCGATCGACGCCGCGCGGGCCGGTCTCGACGCCGGCGTGCCCCTGGAGACCATGCTCCTGGACGTCGTCGCCGTCGCGCAGGCCCGCGTGGGCCTGGACTGGGCGGCCAACCGGCTCACCGTCGCCCAGGAGCACACGGCGACCGCCGTCCACGAGCGGGTGCTGGCCGTGCTGGCCCACGAGCCGGGCGCGCGCGGCCACCGCACCGGCCCGGCCAGGGGGCGGGTGAGCGTGGCGTGCGTGGACGGCGAGTGGCACACCTTCCCGGCCCGGCTGCTGGCCGAGGTGCTCCGGCTGCGCGGCTGGCAGGTGGACTACCTGGGCGCGCACGTACCGACCGCGCACCTGGTCGTGCACGTGCACAGGACCGCCCCGGCCGCGGTCGCGCTGTCCGGGTCGATCGCCACCCGGCTGCCCGCCGCGCACGCGGCCATCAGCGCCTGCCAGGCGGCGGGCGCGCCCGTGCTCGTCGGCGGCGCCGCCTTCGGGCCCGACGGCCGCTACGCCCGTCTGCTCGGGGCCGACGCCTGGGCGCCCGACGCGCGGGCCGCCGCCGACCTGCTCGACGCCGGGCCGCCGCCGCGCCGGGCCGCGACCGGGCTGAGCCCCGGACGGCCGCCGCACCTGGCCGGCCCCGAGTACACGGCGCTCACCGACCGGGCCCCCGAGCTGGTCAGGGGCGTCATGCAGGAGCTGGACGAGCACGTGCCCGTCACCGCGGGCGAGGAGCCCACCGGCCACACCGCCGAGGACGTCGCCTACGTCGTCGACTATCTCAAGGCCGCCGCCTACGTCGACGACCCCGGCCTGTTCACGTCCTTCGTCAGCTGGATGGCGCACGTGCTGACGGCGCGCGGCGTGCCGGCCGGGGTGCTGGCCGTCACGCTGGACGCGCTGGCCACCCGCCTGGCCGGCCTGCCGCGCACCCGCGAACTGCTCGCCCAGGCACGCGCCGGGCTGCCCGACGGGCCTCGCTGACCACGCGCCGGGCTGCCCGACGGGTCCTGCTGACCACGCGCCGGGCTGCCCGACGGGCCCCACTGGCCGCCGCCGCGGCTCAGTCGCGCTCCTGCCAGGTGCACAGGCAGACGTGGTTGCCCTCGGGGTCGGCCAGCACCCAGAACCGCGGCGCCCCGTCGGCGCGCACCAGCCGCCCGCCCGCCGCCAGCGCCGCGTCGATCCGGGGCTGGACCTGCGCGGGCTCCACCCACACGTCGAAGTGCCAGCGCTGGCGGGGCTCCTCGTCGCCGGACGGCTGGAACCACACGCCCGGCAGCGCGCCGGCCGGGTCCTGCAGCTCGCCCCGGTCGTCGGCGGGCACCGCCAGCACCGCCGCCCAGAACGGCCGGACCGTGTCCCGCGCGGGGGTGTCGAGGCCGAGTTCGAGCACCGAGACGGACGCCGGGTCGAGGCGCACCCCGGCGTCGGCGGCGAGCGTCGTGACCGCGCGCGCCAGCCGCAGGTCGCGCTCGGTGACGCCGCCCGCGTCGTGACTGGACAGCCGGACGTCGACATGGGTGTAGCGCAGGTCGAGGTCGGGATGGTGGTCCATCTCCTCGGCCACCGCCCCGATGGCGTCGACGAGCGCGAGCCCGGCGGCGAACGTGCCGGTGTGGAGTCGGGTGTGCAGGCTGCCGAGCAGGTACGCCCACCCCGCCGGCCCCTCCTGTGCGATCTGAGCTCCGGTCAGCTTGGCCATGCGGCCATTCTCGCAGCACTCGCCTTCTGCTTTCCCCCCGCGACTGAGGTGAGCGCAACCAGATCCGTCAGGCGACAGACAGCCTGCGCACTGCGGCGGCCTCGGCCAGGTGGGCGGCGAGAACGAGCCCGCCGGGCGCGGCGCGGAACCGCCCCCGGACGGGCCGCCGCCGGCCTGCCAGCACAACGTATGGTCCGACCCGTGGATCGCCGAGACGCTGAAGTGCCGCTTCTGCCTCGGCTCGAAGAAGGTGACCCACATCGAAGCGGGCACGCTGGTCATCGTGCCATGCAGGTGCGCCGACGACTGAGCCCTCAACCGCCCTACGGCGGCCCACCCGTCACCTAGGCAGCTTTCGACCTCTCGACTACTGGAAGGCACGCCTGCGCGAGGAAGGCATGCCCGCCGCGGCCGTGAAGGCGCACTCGGTGGAGATTCGGCGTCGCACGCTCGAGTGGGAAGGCCCGACCCCAGAGAAGGCGGGAGAGGCAGGAGTAGGACAGAACATGCGAGGCAGCCTCAAGCGCGGGCGGATTCGGAGAGGTGGCCTGTGACCGCCGGGGAACGCTGCTCGGCGCTGCATCAGATCGCTGCCGACATCTCCTGGGCGCGCACCCTCAACAAATCGGAGCGGACTGCGCCCAACCGGCCGGGCATCGCCGATGTCGATCGACTACTGGATGGCTGAGGTGTTCGAGCAAGGCGTGGTGCAGGCTGAAGGCATGGTGGCAGCCGCAGCAAACTACCACCGAGCTCACATGCGGTTGATGGCGTTGCGCCCGGCCGATGCGCGTCGCTTGAAAGCAGCGGCCAAGCAGGACGGGATGGCGCGGCACAACTCGCCGAGACGAAGGGTGGGGTCGGCAAGCGTGAGCGAACTGGCGTGCTGGGCGGCGTGCCTATTCATGAGTTCGAGTTGCTTTTTGACCTCCCCGAGCATCTCCACACCATCATGCAGGTTCTTCACCCTGAGGTAATTGACGTTGTAGTAGACCGAGAGGTCGATCAGATATGTCAGAGTGTCTATACGCCCGCCAGCCCACTCCGCGTCCACTGAGACGGTGTAGGCCATCGGCAAGGCGTGCTCGAAGCGGTCAGGGCCGTAGTCGAATAGCAGCTCGATGCGGCGGCGCGGCGGCATATGCGGGATTCCCTCGGTGAAGATGCGGTGCTCGCTCAGCTTGTGCTGGTTGGGGTTGTCCTCCACCGCACGTTCAATCGGCTTGTCGAAGGCAATGCGGACGTTTCTGGCGACGGTCGAGCCGATGTTCTCAATGACGAGAATGAGGACGCTGCTGACATGGGGTGACGGGAGAATGTCCACCACGATATGCGGCTCCAGCTGCTCACGGCGCACCTTCTCCGCAAGCTCGAGCTGCTCATGTGCTGATGCGGCTTGCTGCATCGTGCCAACAGCCTGGCTTCGAGCCTTGGATGCTGCGTAAATCGCCACTCCTAGAGCAATCAGCGAGATCACGCCTGTTATCAAGCCCCCCACGGCTGCAAGAACATCCGTCCACATCGGCTCATTGGCACCGGATGGCATGAGGACTCCTGGGATCGACGGCCGGCTGAGCGCCGATCGTAGAGGACTGTAGTTGTTGGCGCTGAGAAATGTATTGCGGGCTGTGCGCTGACGGGTGCCGTGAGGGGTCCGTCCCTCAGAGGTGAATTCATATCCAACGCAACAGACGTGTGACCTTGCCACGCCAACCACGGCAGCTACTCATGCGTCTCCCTCTGGTCACCTTCCGTAGGAGTCGCGATGTCGTACCAGTACGGTCCGCCGCAAGGTTCTCCCCGCGGCGGCTACCCGCCCCAGGGCCCACCAGGACCGCCGTACGGACCCGGCGGCTACGGCTTCCCTCCGCCTCAACCACCGCCGCACCGCAGAAAGAACAACTACACAGGCCTCAAGGTGGCCGCCGGCATCGTGGGCGGGATAGTCGTCTTCCTGATCGTGATCGGAGTCATCGGCGCCGCACTCGGAGGAGCATCCGAAAGGGGCCGGGAACGGCTGACGGTCGCGGAGCATACGCCGGCCACCGCAGAGAGCCAGGAACCGGCCGCTGACTCGGAGACGCCGGCGGACGCAACTCCGACGCCATCGCCGACACCGACGGCGGTGAAGCCGCGCACATATCGCGGTGTCGGCGACAAAGTGATCAAGGTGAGGGAAACCGAGGACATCCTGTTGGCGACGCTCACACATCAGGGGACGTCGAACTTCATCGTCAACCCGCTCGACCCGGGCGGCGCCGAGCAGGCGACGATCGTGAACGAGATCGGCAACTACCGAGGCACGATCCTCGTGAACGAGGAAAACGGGAAGGTGCTGCGCGGCTTCAAGATCAAGGCCGATGGGGCATGGACGCTGACGCTCAAGCCGCTCGTCATGGCCCGCCAGTGGACGAACGCACGCGTGTCAGGGCGCGGTGACGACGTGCTGCTGTTGTCGCCGGCCAGTTCGGGCCTGACCACGGTGAAGGTCAATCACTCAGGGAGCAGCAACTTCATCGTGCACTCCTACAGTGAAGGGTCAGGGGAAGGGCTGATCAACGAGATCGGCTCCTACCGGGGCGAAGTGCTACTGCCCGACGGCACGCTCCTGGTGACGATTCAAGCGGACGGCCGATGGACGTTCACCAAGTCCTGACCTTCGTCCAGGTACCCGGCGTGTGCCACGTCACTGCTGGAGGCTGGGTGGACCTTGCCATTCGATCTCCGGGATGACCGAGCGTGCTCTCTGTATGCGCCATGAAAGGAGCCGCGGATGGGGGAGCGGCAGCAAGGGTGGCGTCCCACGCGTCTGCCGCACGGTCGACGTGTTCGCGCAGCTTCATGCCGTCGAGGCGCCCGGCCTCGTCAAGACGATGTTGCCCAGCTTTCGGCCTGACCGCCGGGTAGGCTCCCTCACCCGATCCGCCCGCTTCCGACTAATCCATGACATCTTCTATGAGGGCACGGATGATGGGCCGAGTGCCCTGGTCGTGCCCTCGAAGAGGTCCGGGTAGCTGTTTACGCCGGTAGATGCCCTGGATGGTCAGTCGAGGCAGAACTCGTTGCCCTCGGGGTCGGTCATCACGATGTGGCCGGCGGCGAACGGGGGCTCGGGCTCGTGTCGCCGCACCCGCGTCGCGCCCAGCCCGACCAGCCGCTCGCACTCGGCCTCCAGCGCCGCCATCCGCTCCTCGCCGCGCAGCCCGGGAGCCGCCCGGACGTCGAGGTGCACGCGGTTCTTGGCGGTCCTGCCCTCCGGCACCCGCTGGAAGAACACCCGGGGGCCCCGGCCCTCGGGGTCCTCGATGGCCGACCGCGTGTCGCGCTCCTCCTCGGGGACGCCCATCCCGGCCAGGAAGTCGTCCCAGGCGGCCAGCGGGTCGGCGCCCTGCGGCAGCTCGACCCCGGGCGGGCCGGGGTGGACGTAGCCCAGCGCGTCACGCCAGAACGTCGACAGCGCCTTCGGGTCGTGGGCGTCGAAGGTGATCTGGACATGGCGGCTCATATGAATCACTCCGTTCGGTGCGGGAAAGGTTCCCCGGGACACTGTGACATCACCGGCGGACAGGATCGGTCCGCTGCCGTCCCAGTGCCGCGGCCTCCTCGCGCAGCCACTCGACCAGCGTCGGCACCAGCGGGTGGTCGCGCCGCGGGGCGGTGGCGATCCCGAGGTAGCGGGCCGGGCGCGGCGGGTTCAGCGGCACGACGGCCAGGCCGGGCGTGTCGCGCGCCAGGCAGATGGACGGCACCAGGCTGACGCCCAGCCCGGCCGCCGTGAGCGCCTGCGCCAGGTGGTAGTCGGTGGTGGAGCCGCTGACCCGCAGCTCGAACCCGGCCGCGGCGGCGTACCCCCGCAGGAACGCCTCGGTCTTGGAGCAGCCGATCACCCACGGCTGCTCGGCCAGCTCGGTCAGGTCCAGCGACGCCCGGCCGGCCAGCGGATGGGCGGCCGGCAGCGCCACCGACAGCGGGTCCTCGGCCAGCGGCGTCCAGGCCAGCCCCGTGCGGTCGCCGGGCAGCACCGGCAGCGGCCCGTCGAAGTGGTAGGCGATGGCCAGGTCCGCCTCGCCGCGCCGGACCAGCGGCAGGCTGTCCTCCGGTTCCCGCTCGACCACGTTCGTCGCGACGTCGGGATGGGCGGCGACGAACCGCGCCAGCACGCCGGGCAGCAACGCGCGGCCGCCGCTGGTGAAGGTGGCCACGGTCAGCCGCCGGCGCCCCGAGGCCAGCTCGTCGATCCGCTCCCGGGCGTGCCGCAGCTCGGCCGCGATCGTCTCGGCCGTCTCCACCAGCAGCCGGCCCGGCTCGGTGAGGGCCACGCCGCGGGTGCTGCGGGTGACGACCGGGGTGCCGAGCTGCCGTTCCAGCGCGGCGATCTGCTGCGAGACGGCGGACGGCGTGAGCAGCATCGCGGCCGCCGCCCGGTTGAAGCTGCCGTGCGCGGCCACCTCCCGCAGCACCCTGAGCCGATGGGCGTCGATCAACAGTTCTCCTTAACACGAGGCCAGCAAGTCACCACTACCACTGCTGACGCCGCCCGGGCCAGTCTTGGCCGCATGCGACACATCTGCGTCATCGGCGGCAACCGCTACTTTGGCCGCCGCCTGATCCGCCTGCTGCTGACCGGCGGGGACCGCGTGACCGTGGTCAACCGGGGCTCGGCCGCGCCGCCGACCGGGGCCGAGCACGTCGTCGCCGACCGGGCGGACGCGGCGGCCCTCGCCCGCGCCCTGGACGGCCGGACCTTCGACGCCGTCGTGGACCAGGTCTGCTACACGCCCTCGCACGCCGACGTCGCCCGCCGGGTCTTCGCCGGCCGCACCGCCCGCTACGTGATGACCTCCACCATGGAGGTCTACGACCCGGCCACCTCGCCGTCCCTGCTGCCCCCGGCCGCGGCCCCGGTCCGCGAGGAGACGGTCGAGGCCGCGTCCTGGCCGGTGGACCGCGGCCTGCCGTGGGGATCGCCGGACGCCCTGTCCCGGGTGCTCGGCGAGGCGGCCGCGTACGCGGAGGGCAAACGCCAGGCCGAGGCCGTGTTCGCCCGGGACCCGGCCTTCCCGTTCCTCGCCGTGCGCAGCGCCCACGTGCTCGGCGGCGGGGACGCCGACTTCACCGGACGGCTGCGCCACTACGTGGACCGCGTACGCGCCGGGCTGCCGGTCGCCGTGCACCGCGACCCGGCCCCCACGTCGTTCGTCCACCACGCGGAGATCGCCGCGTTCCTGCACTGGGCGGCGACGGGCACCGACGTCACCGGCGCGCTCAACGCCGCCTCGCCCGACACGCTGACCGTCACCGGCCTGTGCGCGGCCGTCGCCGCCGCGACCGGCTCGCCGGCGCCCGTCCACCGCGTGGTGACCGGCGGCGAGCCCGCCTCGCCGTTCTCCTTCGACCGCTCCTACGCCATCGACGCCGGCCGGGCCGCCGCGCTCGGCTTCACGTTCACCGACGTCGCGGCCTGGCTGCCGCGAGCCGTCGCCGACCTCCTCCCGGAAGGCTGACCGACCATGATCACCCGCCGCATCGGAACCGCCGAGGTCGGCGCCGTCGGCCTGGGCGCCATGCCGCTGTCCATCGAGGGCCGTCCGGACCGCGTCCGCGCGATCGCCACCGTGCACGCCGCCCTCGACGCCGGCCTCACCCTCATCGACACGGCCGACTCCTACCACTGGCACGCCGGCGAGCGCGGCCACAACGAGGAGCTCGTCGCCGAGGCGCTGGCCACCTGGTCCGGCGACGCCTCCGGCGTGCTGGTCGCCACGAAGGGCGGGCGCGGCCGTCCCGGCGACGGCTCCTGGACGGTCGACGGCCGTCCCGACCGCCTCAGGGCCGCCTGCGAGGGCTCCCTGCGCCGCCTGCGCGTCGAGGCGATCGGCCTCTACCAGCTGCACAAGCCCGACCCGGACGTCCCGTGGGCGGAGTCGGTGGGCGCGCTGCGCGACCTCCTCGACGTGGGCCTCATCCGCGCGGCCGGCGTCTCCAACGTGACCTGCGAGCAGATCCACGAGGCCAGGGCCGTCCTCGGTGACTCCCTGGTCTCCGTGCAGAACCGCTACAGCCCTCAACACCGCGACAGCCTGCCCGAGCTGCGGCTGTGCGACCGCCTCGGCATCGCCTTCCTGCCGTGGAGCCCTCTCGGCGGCATCGCCCGCAGCGCCCTGGACGGCCCCGGCGCCGCCCCGCCCCGCACCCCCTTCCACGAGGTGGCCGAGGAACGCGGCCGCACCCCGCAGCAGGTCTGCCTGGCCTGGCACCTGGCCCACTCCGAGCACGTCGTCCCCATCCCGGGCGCCACCCGGCCGGAGTCGGTGCGGGCGTCGGCGGAGGCGACGGCCCTGAAACTGACCGAGGACGAGCTGCGGCGGCTGAATGTGACCTGACGTAGCCGAATGACTACCCTGTGCTTGCCGGGCAGGGGTGCGGCGTGCTGACCTGGCCGCGTGAGCTCATGCCAGGACCGCGTGCTCCACGAGGTGCGCACCCTGATGGACCGGGGCGTCGCGGCCGAGCACGTCGGCGCCGCCGTGTCCGCCGCCATCGCCCCGCTGCTGCCGCACGACGCGCTGAGGCTGGTCGGCACCAGCCCGGCGACCGGGCTCGGGCAGGGCTCGTTCAGCTTCTGGCACCGCTACGAACGCGAGCTGGCCGTCTCCCTGCTCGCCCACCGCCGCGCCCACGGCGACCCGTGCCGGCCCGCGTCGCTGGCCCGGCTGCGGGTGCCGGTCGCGGTGGCCGGCGCCGCGGAGGGGGCGCGGCGGGCGTTCGCGGCCTGCGGCGCCTCCTGCGAGCTGCGGCTGCTGCTGCGTGACGGGCGCGGCGGCGTGTGGGGCCTGCTCGGGCTGGTCCGCGCCTGCGACGCCGTGCCGTTCACCGAGGACGACCGGCGCAGGGCGACGCTGCTCGCCCCGGCCCTGATGACCGCGCTGCGCAGGTACGTCACCGCCGCCCCGCTCGCCCCCACCGTGCCCGCCCTGCCCGCCGGGGTGATCGTCGTCGGCCCCGACCGCGGCGTCCGCGCCGTGACGCCGCAGGCCCACGCGTGGCTCGACCGGCTGCGCCGCCCCGACCGGCACGGCCCGCACGCCTGGCTGGCCGACACGTTCGTCACCGCCCTGGCCGCCGACGCCGCCGAGCACGCGCGCGGCACGGACGCCGGACGGCCGATCATCTGCGCCCCCGCGGCCCGGTACGGCCGCTGGCTCGCCGTCGAGGGCCAGACCCTGGACGAGGACGGCACGGGCGAGGTGGCCGTGGTGATCCAGGCGGCGACCGGCGGCCTGCTGCTGCCCTCGTTCTGCGACTGGTACGCCCTCACCCCGCGCGAACGCGGCGTCCTCGACCTGCTGTGCGCCGGAGCCGCGCCGAAGCAGATCGCCCGGCTGCTCGACCTGTCCGGGCACACCGTGCACGACCACCTCAAAGCGATCTTCCGCAAGACCGGCGCGAGCGGCCGGGACGAGCTCATGGCCGCCTTCACCGCCTGACCGCCATCCCCAACACTGGGGGGCTGCCCGCGCCGCCGCCCCGCCCGACCATGAGGGAGTACGCAGCACTACCAAGGGGAGGCACCCGTGACCCAGATCTCAACCCCCGCCCGCCGCCAGGTCGAGCGCTTCCTGGACTTCTCCGACCACGTCGGGGGCCTGGAGGAGGCCGACGTGCTGGCCCTCCTGCGCGACCACGACATCACCACGCTGGAGCAGCTCGTCGCCAAGGCGGTCAGGGCGCCGCGCTCGGCCAAGCCCGTGCCGGCGGACCCCGCCAGGGCGCTGGCCCGGCCCCGGGCCGCGGCGGCGCTCGCCAACGCGCCCATCACCCACCCCGCGCCCGCCATGGCGGTGGTCGTGGACGGCGTCGAGCACGACCCGGCGGACCTGACCCGGTTCGACGGCCGCCCGCTGACCTACCTCTACCACCCCGAGCGCCTGACGGCGGTCACCGACGACACCGCGGTCAACGGCGCGCTGTGGGCCGCGGCGCTGCTGCGCGACCCGCGTCCGGCCACGCGGGGCGAGGTGCAGATGTTCGAGCACGTCGAGTACGCCGGCGACTGGTTCTGGTGCCCGGCCCGCCAGGCGTACAACGACCTGACCGACGTCCACCACGGCCCGCTGCACCTGCACGACTGGAACGACGTCATCAGCTCCATGGGCGGGACGAACTGCACGGTCCGCTACTACGAGCACATCAACTTCGGCGGCAGCTCGCTGATCGTGCCGCCCTTCTCCGACATCCCGAACCTCGTCCCCAGCGGGTGGAACGACCGGATCTCCTCGGTCTGGAACCACGGCTGACCCTTCGTCCACCGGCCCTCCCCGGCGGACGGCGGCGCCGCGTACCCACGGGTGCGCGGCGCCGTCGCGGTTCAGGCGGCCCTGGTGCGGTGCGAGCGGAGCGCGGCCAGGACGCCGGCGGGGTTGACGATGCCGTACCCGTAGTCGTGGTCGAAGCCGACCGTGCTGCGGTCCTCGGCGGTGCGGTTGAGCAGCGTGCGAAGCTGCGCGGGCGACAATTTGGTGGACGGGTGGCGGGTGCGCAGGGCGGCGATGACGCCGGCCACCACGGGGCAGGAGGTGGAGGTGCCGGTGTCGGGCGTGCCGGAACCGCTGGCCTCGGAGCCGGCGTAGTGGGTGTAGGCGGCCAGGTCGGGCTTGTGGTCGCCCAGCCGGGCCGGCCCCTGCGAGGAGTAGCCGACGCGCTCGCCGTGGGTGTCGACCCCGGCCACCGTGACCACCTTCGGATGGCCGTTGCCGCCCACGATGTCGGTGAACCCGCAGCTCGCCGCCGGGCAGTCGCGTCCGCAGTTGCCCGCCGCGAACACGATGTCGGCCCCGGCGTGCTCCAGGCTGGAGATCATGACGTTGAACGGGTGCATCGGGTTGTCGGAGTAGTTGCCGGGGTGGCCGGGCGGGAAGTCCTGCTCCGGGTTGTACAGGCCCCAGCTGTTGCTGACGACCAGCGAGCGGGACTCGGCCGGCATGGCCTCCAGGAGCCCGCGCAGGTGGGTGTAGGCGGCCACGGCGTCGGACAGCATGCCCTCGACCGCGCCCTTCCTGCTCTGCAGGACGGCGATGTCGAGCAGCGTCGAGCGCGGGGCGGCGAGCTGGGTGTTGAAGGCGCACAGGCTGCCGTGCTCCACCGGGTAGCGCCCCGGCGTGGGCGTGACGCCGGGCGGGGCCCAGCTGTGCCCGGCGTCCAGGGTGACCTGGCGGCCGAGCTTGGTGCTCACGTGGTCGGCGTTGACGCCGCCGTCCACCACCGCCAGGTTGACGCCGTGGCCGTCGTAGCCGGCCGCGCGCAGGTCGGAGGCGTGCAGCAGCCGTTCGACGTCGTGCCAGTCGCCGACCGGGCCGGTGTCGGCGCAGGTCAGGTTCGGATGGATGGACGGGTCGGCGAACACGCCGACGACCTCGCGTACGGACGACGACAACAACGCCAGCCTGGACGGCACGTCGTCGTCGGAGAGCTCGCCGCGCACGAGCACGCTGGCGTGCTCGGCCGACAGGGAGAAGCCCAGCGGCCGGTTGAGCGACGACAGCAGGCCGCCCGAGTGCGGGGCGGGCAGCGCGCGCGGCAGGGCCACCGGCGCGAACGCCTGGTCCAGGACGATTCCCGGCAGCTCTCCTGCCACGTCGGCGACCGTGGCGGTCACGCCGGGGTCGAGGACGGCTTCGACGGTTTCACGGGCGGGGCGGAGCTGGATCAGGACACGCAAAGCTCCACCTCCTTCCTCGGGACGGGGATGGGACAGTCGTTGCTTCCCCTTGTAAATACCCGCTGTAGTGAATTAACTACTTACAGTAGTGTCAGCACTTCATTGCTCCCGAGGTCACCTCTTTGTCGCCGTCCAGCCCCGTCGCCCGGGATGGTCGTGTGCGGCGGGTCGCGGTCTGGGCGAGGAGCGCGCCGGACAGCACGATCACGCCGCCCGCGATCTGCAGCCCGCCCAGGCCCTCGCCGAGCACCCCCCAGGCCGCCAGCGCGCCGCCGATGACCTCCAGCGACGCCACCGTGGCGCCCACGGCGGCCGACAGCCGTCGCACCGCGTTCACCCCGAGGATGTAGGCCACCACGCTGGCGACCGCCACCATCCACGCGAAGGCCACCGGCACGGGCAGCGTCAGGGCGCCGGGCGCGGGAGTGGCGGACGTCGTGAACGCCTCCCACCGCAGCGCCCACGGGCGGGCGACCGGGACCAGCGCCACGGCCGCGCCCGCCATGCCCCAGGCGACCAGCCCGAGCGGGTCGACGTCGTCCCCGAAGCTGTCGTTCATCAGGAAGTATCCGGCGGAGCAGGCCGCGGCCAGCAGGCCGAGGGCCAGGCCCAGCGCGTCCAGCCGCAGGTCGTGCCAGACCTCGGCGACGATCCCGAGGCCGGCCAGGGCGACGAGCGCCCCCGCGTAGGCCGCCCGGGGCAGCCGGACCTTCCGGACCAGCCGCACCCAGGCCGCCACCATGACCGGGGCCATGTAGACCAGCAGCAGGGCGACCCCCACGGGCAGACGGGTGATCGCCGCGAAGTACAGCGACTGCACCCCGGCCACCGCCACGACCGCGTACAACGCGAAGAACGGCCACCTGGCCCGTGGGATGCGCAACGCCGCGGGCCGGACCACGGCCAGCACGCCCAGCAGCAGGAGCCCGGCCGCCGCCATCCGCGCCCACACGGCCTCGATCGGCGTCAGCCCGGCCGCGACGAGGTACTTGGCCATCGGCCCCGAGAACGCGAAACACGACGAGGACCCGAACGCGAGCGCGAGCCCCGCATACCTCATACCGCACCACCAGCGCCGTCATCACTGCCTGCCAGGAAGCCACGACCCTGACACGCGCCCCGGCACGGGCGCAACGCGATTACCGGCTCTCAGCCGGTGGTCGTAGTCCCCGGGTGGCAGAGGCGGGGCGGCGATTCGGATCTTCGGCCGATGGGCGGCGGGAGCAGGCTCCTGAACACTTGGCGGGGCCCGCTCCCGGAGGAAGGTCCGCCCGTGTTCCGACAGCTCGACGACCGCGTCACGTCGATCGTCTACATCGTCCTCGTGCTCGCCGTCTCGGCCGGCACCGCGCGCGTCGCGGAGGGGCTCGTCCTGGCCCTGTCGCCGCTGCTCACCGTGCTGGTGCTGCTGTTCGTCGTCACCCGGGAGGGGTTCTCCAGGGACGGGCTGCGCCGCCTCGGCCTCGGCCGGGCCGGGCTGCGCGCCTGGCCGGCCGCCGTCGCCGCCACCGCCGGGGTGTGCCTGCTGGCCACGGCGGGCGCGGTCGTCCTGGGGTTCGGACGGTTCACCGCGCCGCGGGGCGACTGGGCGCAGTCGGTGGCGGCCGTGCTCGTCACCGGGCCGATCCTGGCCTTCGCCGAGGAGATCGGCTGGCGGGGCTACCTGCAGCCCCGGCTCGCCTGGCTGGGGGAGCGCACGTCCATGCTCGTCGCCGGGGTGGTGTGGATCGCCTGGCATCTGCCGTACATCCTGTTCACGCCGTACTACCACGCCGAGGGCGCGCGGGCCGTCGTGCTGCCGCTGTTCGGCGGGTCGGTGATCGCGTTCTCGTTCCTCTTCGGGTACCTGCGGGTCATGTCCGGCAGCGTGTGGCCGGCCGTGCTGGCCCACTTCGCGCACAACGCGACGTTCGCCCTGCTGCTGGAGCACGCCGTCATCACCGACCGGCCCGTGGTGGTGGCCGAGTACCTGGCCGGCGACACCGGGCTGTTCGTCCTGGCGGGCACGGCGGCCTGCGCCCTCGCGGCCGGGATCGCCCGTTCCGCCGGAGGCCGCCACCGCACCGGCCGGCCGGCCTCTAGCATTCCCCTGTGACCACCTACGACGACCATGACACGTTCGAGCACCTGAACGTCTCGGCCCTGCCGCAACGACAGCAGCGGATCCTGGCCACGATCCGCGACTGGGTGGTCAGACACGGATACCCGCCGAGCACCCGCGAGCTGGCCCAGGCGGTCGGGCTGCGCTCGCCCTCGTCGGTCTCGAAACACCTGAGGAGCCTGGAGGAGCAGGGCTTCCTCAGCCGCGGCGCGACGATGACCCGCCCGATCGACGTGCGCCTGTTCCTGCGGCCGCCGTCGGCCGAGCCGCCCGCCGAGCTGGTGAGCGTCCCCGTGGTCGGCGACATCGCCGCGGGCGCGCCCATCCTCGCCGACGAGCACCTCGACGACACCCTGACCCTGCCCCGCGACCTCACCGGCCGCGGCACCGTGTTCGGCCTGCGGGTGCGCGGCGACTCGATGGTCGAGGCGGCCATCTGCGACGGCGACATCGTGGTGGTGCGGCAGCAGCCCGAGGCGCACTCGGGGCAGATCGTCGCCGCCATGATCGACGGCGAGGCCACCGTGAAGGTCTACCGGCGGCGCGACGGGCACGTCCTGCTCGAACCGCGCAACCCCCGCTACGACGTCATCGACGGCGACCGCGCCGTGGTGCTGGGGATCGTGGTCTCGGTGATCCGCAGCGTGTGACCGGGAGCGTGTGACCCGGCGGCGTCAGGGGCGGGGGGCCAGGAGCCGTTCGTGGTTGGCGGTGGTCGACAACGAGCGGAGGTCGGCGCGGTCCAGGTAGATCGCGCCGTTCAGGTGGTCGGTCTCGTGCTGCGCGATGCGGGCCGGCCAGCCGGACAGCTCCTTCTCGTACGGGCGGCCGTCCCCGTCGAGGGCCGACAGCCGTACCCGCGCGTGCCTGGGCACGACGGCGGTCAGCCCCTCCACGCTGAGACACCCCTCGTAGAACGCCCGGAAGCCGGGGCCGAGGGGCGTCACGACGGGGTTGACCAGCTCCAGGGGCGGCTGCGGAACGCGTTCGCGCTCGGCGGCCAGGTCGGGCGGCAGCTCGGCCGGGTCCTCGATGACCGCCAGCGCCAGCGGGATGCCGACCTGCGGCGCGGCCAGGCCCACCCCCACGCCCGGCAGGTGCCGGAACATCGCGTCGAGCAGGTCGCGCAGGAGGGCGTCGGAGAGCTGGCCGTCGTACGGCTCGGCGGTCCGGCGCAGCACGGGGTCGCCGATCTGGGTGACCGACCAGGGCCTGGGGGAGGCGAGCAGGGCGTGCACCCGCTCGGTCAGCTCCTCGGCGCTCGGGCCGGTGCCGTTCAGGGGGCTCATGGGGGTCCTTCCGCTCGACGTCGCTCGCTCAGCAGACGGTAGAGCATGCGCGGTGACCCGGTTTCGGCGGTTCGGCGGGTAAAGAGGGCTGGAAACATTCATAGAGTAGTTGATCCACTGCAATGGGTAATGATCGCTGCGGATGATCACGTAACGTCGCAGGGAGACACCCATGTGCAAGAGAACGATCGCCGTCCTCGGCCTGGCCGCAACGGGGCTGCTGACGGCGGCGGGCCCGGCGGCGGCCGAGGACGGCAGCAGGGCCGCCGCTCCGTGCGTCGCCGCCCGGCTGGAGGTCACCGGCGGGCCCTCGGTCGCGGCGGGCGCGCTGCTCGACACCTCGGCCGTGCGGACGTTCCTGCAGGGGCTCGTCCGCCCGGCGGACCGGCCCGGGGCGCTCCCGCGGTCGGCGGACGCGTCGTTCGCCGAGGCCGCCGAGTTCCCCGGCGTGCTCGACGCCTTCCTGCTCGACGTCGAGCGGGAGATCGGGGTGAGCAGGCCGGACAGCGGCACGGAGGAGGCCGGGCCGGCCGCGGCGGACGGCGACACCCTGGCCCGGCGGATCCTGGAACCGCTCGTCGCCGCCGCCCTGGACTGCACCCCGGCCACCACCTCCCCGGCCGCCGACACGCCGGACACCGGCACGCCGGACACCGGCACGTCTGTCACCGGCACGTCGGACACCGGCACGTCGGACATCGGGGCGTCGGGGACCGGCTGGGCGGAGAGCGGGCTGCCGGACGCCGGGTCGTCGGCCGAGGCGGAGCCGGCGTCCCTGCTGGACGCCGCGGGAGCCACGGCGGTGCTCGAAGCGCTGGTCAACCGGCCCGAGACGTGCGTCACCGACGGCACCGCGACCATCCGCGCCGGCGACGACGGCATGTCGGTCACGAGCTCGTCGTCCCGGGTGTCGCTGCTCGACGCGCTCGGCGTCAGAAGGACGCTGGACGTCCTGACCGGCCGGCCCTCGGCGGCCTGCCCCGCTGCCGACGTGCCCCTGTCGGCGGCGACCACCGAGCAGGACCGGCCGAGGTCGCTCCTGGGCGGCCTCGGTCTCGGGGCCCTGTTCTCCAGGCTCCTGGGCTGACGCACCCCCGGAGGCCGCCCCGCGCCGGGGGTACGCGCGGGACGGGCCGGGGTTTCCGCATGGGACCGGCTGGGGTTTGCGCGCCGGCTGGGGTTTGCGCGCGGGACCTACTGGGCTTCTCGCGCGGGACCGGACGGGGCCGGGATCGCGTGGTAGGTTGCGGGCGAGCCTTGATCCTTTGGGAGAAGGGGGCTGCGGCCGTGACAGGCACCGGCGACGAGACCGTCCACCCGACGGCGTGGCAGGCGGCGTGGGAGGTGCTGGCCCCCGTCACGGACATGGTCACCCCGATGGCCGTGCGCGTCGCGGCCACCCTGCGCCTGACCGATCTGATGGGCGGCGACGAGCTGCCCGTCGAGGAGCTGGCCCGCCGGTCGGGCGCCGACGCCGACGCCCTGGGCCGGCTGCTGCGCCACCTGTCCTGCCACGGCGTCTACGCCGAACGGGAGCCCGGCGTGTTCGCGGTCAACGAGCCCGCCGCGCTGCTGGCCGCCGGCCACCCCTCCATGATGCGCGACCGGCTCGACCTCGACGGCTTCGGCGGGCAGATGGACGTCGCGTTCACCGGCCTGCTGCACACCGTCCGCACCGGACGGCCCGCGTGGGAGAGCGTGCACGGCGCCCCGATCTGGCACCATCTCGCCGCCCATCAGCAGGTCGGCGAGTCGTTCGACGCCCTGATGGCCGCCGGCGCCGACGACCTCACCGACGCGGCCGAGGGGTACGACTGGTCCGGCGTACGGCACGTGGTCGACGTCGGCGGCGGCACCGGCGCGCTGATCGCCGAGATGCTGAGCGCCCACCCGGGGCTGCGGGCCACGCTCGTCGACCTGCCGGACACGCTGGAGCGGGGCCGGCGGTACCTGACCGGGCTCGGGCTGGACGGGCGGTGCGCGTTCGCCGGCCAGAGCTTCTTCGAGCCGCTGCCCCCGGGCGGCGACGTCTACGTGCTCAGGCGCGTGATCCACGACTGGGACGACGCCGACGCCGAGCGCGTCCTGCGGCGCTGCGCCGACGCGGCCGGGCCGCACGGACGGGTCGTCGTGATCGAGTCCCGGGGCGGCGCCGGCGACGACCCGGCCATGTTCGCCGAGATGAACCTGCGCATGCTCGTGATCAGCGGCGGCCGGGAGCGCACCGTCGCCGACTACACCACGCTCGCCGACGCGGCCGGGCTCGACGTGGCCGGGGTGCGTCACACGCCGCTCGGCAACGTCGTCCTCGACTGCGTCCCCCGAAGCGGCTGACCGGCTCTCGTCCGGCGCGGCCCGCGTGGTGACATACTTGATCATCCGCACGCGAAGGAGACCACGGTGACCATCGAATGGGCCGCGCTGTCCGCCACGGACCTGCCGGCGATCGCCGAGCTGGCCGGCAGGTGCGCGGCGCGCGACGGCGGGCTCCCGGCCACCGCGTCGCCCTCCTTCCTGGAAGGCCGGTACGTCACCGACACCGCGGTGGGCGCGTTCATGGAGGGGCGGCTGGTCGCCTGCGGGGCCGTGCGGCCGGTGGGCGAGACGTCGGCGGCGACCGGCCTGGTCGACCCCGACCATCGCGGACGGGGGCTGGGGTCCGGCCTGCTCGACCGGCTGGCCGCCGAGCCCGGGAAGGTGCGGCTGGAGACCGAGTCGCTGACCCCGCAGGCGCACGAGCTCTTCCTGGCGCGCGGCTTCCGCCAGGCGTTCGCCGAGGACGTCTTCCGGTGCGACCTGACCCGGCCGCTGCCGGACGTCCCGATGCCGGCGCGGGTGACGGTCGAGGAGTGGTCCCCACTCACCGAAGGGGCCTTCCACCAGGCGTACTCCGCGTCCTTCGCGGACCGTCCGGGCTTTCCCGGGTGGACGCGGGAGCAGTGGGTGGACTGGCTGGTCGATGACGAGTTCCTGCCGGGGTGCTCGCTGGTGGCGTTCGAGGGCGACGTCGCCGTCGGCTTCGTGGCGTGCGCGGAGGAGTTCCTGATCCAGGTCGGGGCCGTGCCCGGGTGGCGGCGGCGCGGGCTGGCACGGGCGCTCGCCGTCGCGGCGCTCGGACGGATGCGCGAGGGCGGCGCCGGTCAGGTCTTCCTGGACGTCAACGTCAACAACCCGGCCTCGGCCGCGCTCTTCGGCGGTCTCGGGTTCGAGAAGATCGCCCGCCGCGCCCGTTACGAGTAGGTCCGTCGGGGTTGCGGAGGGCGTTCGGCGTCTTAACCGGACGTTAGGGTTCCCGCAGTTCGTCGCTATCGTCCCGGCGGCCACTCTGGGAGGCGTCAGGACGACGACCGAACGACGGAGTGATTCCGCATGCGTAAGCCCATGATCATCGCTGGACTGGCCACGGCCGGCGTGCTCGCCGCCGGCGTCGGCACCGCCTTCGCCACCGCCTCCACCCCCACCCCTGCCGGCACGTCCGCGCCCGCTCCGGCGGTCTCCCGGGAGCAGGCCGAGAAGACGGCGCTGGAGAAGGTGCCGGGCGGCAAGGTCACCTCGGCCGAGCTGGAGAACGAGGACGCCGGCCAGGTCTGGGAGATCGACATCGACGCCGCCGACGGCACCGAGCGCGAGATCACCGTGGACGCCGCCAAGGGCACCGTCCTCGCCGACGAGACCGACGACGAGACCGACGACCACGCTGACGACCACGCTGACGACCGCTCGGACGACAGCACGGACGCCCAGAAGACCGACCAGACCAACGACCAGACCGCCAAGAGCGACGACGACGCCGACGACCACGGCAAGACCGGCGGCGACAACGACGCCGACGACCACGGCAAGACCGGCGGCGACGACGACTGAGCGACGCCGACCGGCCGTCCCGAGCGGACGCTGATCCAGGCACGTCCTGGGCGGCCGCGGCTCGGCCGGACGCCGGTGCCGGCCGGGCCGCAGACGGTGGGCGGTGGGGCCTGGCCCGATGCCAGACCCCGTGAGTCGTGGGCGGCGGCTGGTTGGACGCCGGTGTCGGTGGGACGTGGGCGGTGAGGGCTGGAGGTCAGTGCAGGTGGGCCAGCCAGCGGCCGTGCGTCGGCCGGCAGTGGGCGGCCGTGAACCCGGCGTTCGCGGCCAGGCGCGCGATGTCGGCCGCCGAGACGGTCGCCCAGCCGAACCAGTCCCCGGCGCGCACGCCCACGCGCAGCCGTACCCGGTCGACCCGGCTGCGCGTCCACGGCGGTGCGAGCTCGGCCAGGACGGTGCCGCCCGGCCGTACGAGCTGCCGGACCCGCCGTAGCAGCGCCGCGGGGTCGCCGCCGATGCCGATGTTGCCGTCGGCGAGCAACGCCGTCGCCCACTGGCCGGTGCCCGGAACGTCGTCGAAGACGTCCCGCAGGAGGGCGAACCCGCCCGCCCGGCGGGTCAGGGCGACGGCGTGCGGCGTGACGTCGATGCCGAGCGAGGCGACGCCGCGCCGGGTCAGCGCCGCCGTGAGCCGGCCGGGGCCGGAGCCGATGTCCAGCGTGGGGCTGCGGCAGCGGCTCAGGATCTCCTCGTCGCCGTCGATCGGCGTGAACCAGCGCGCCGCCGCCAGGTCGGCGCGGGTGCCGTCCAGGTACTCGATCTCGGCGCGCTCACCCGCGAGCGCGGCCGCGTAGATCTCCCCGATCATCGGTGCAGCGTTCTGAGGGTGGTGGCGAAGCAGGAGGTGGGGGTCTGGCAGGCCACCTCGGTCGCCGCTGTGGCGGTGTCGACGTCGATCAGCTCGGGCAGGTGGTGGACGGCCAGCCCGGCGCGGACCAGCCGGTCGAGCTGGACCTTGCCGGTCTCCGGGTGCGACATGGGCACCCCGAGCAGCAGCGCCGGGTCCGGCCGCCGGAGCCCCAGCAGCCAGAAGCCGCCGTCGGCCGCCGGGCCGTACACCGCGTCGTGGTCGGCCAGCGCCTCCCCGGCCTCGCGCAGCAGCTCGGGCGTGACCTGCGGGGTGTCCATGCCGATGAGCACGACGGGCCCGGGCCGCAGCCGGTGGGCGTCGGCGAAGGCCGCCGCGAGGCGCTCGTCCAGGCCGGCGCCGCGTTGCGGGATCACCACGAAACCGGGGGGCAGCCAGCGGCCCGGCAGGCCGTCCAGAGCGAGGACCCGCTGGGCGGCCGGGGTCGCGGCGACGGCGCGCAGGCTGTCGCGGAGCGCGGCCTCGGCCAGCGCGGCGGCCTCGGCCGGACTGTACGGGGGCGTCAGCCGGGTCTTGACGCGCCCGGCCACGGGCTCCTTGGCGATGAGCACGATCTGCGGCAGATGCTCGAACGTGGGACGACTCAGCTTCCTCAGTCCTTCCGTGCCGATGACAGCAGGTGATCGCCGCGGGACCGCCGTACGGCCCAGCCGGCCAGCACGACGAGGGCGGCCACGGCGTACGCGGGGGTGCCGGGGGTGCCCGGGGCCGCCGGGCCGGCGGTGTAGGCGACCGCGCCGGCCAGGGCGACGCCCAGCCACTCCCACCGGCCGTCCAGCGCGGCCAGGGCGACGACGAGCAGCGCGTACCAGGAGTAGCCGGGGGTGAACAGCAGCAGGAGGGAGCCGCTGACCAGCAGCGCGCCGCGCCAGGGCCGGTCGGCGTCGCCGTACCGCAGGACGGCCAGGACGACCAGGCCGAGCAGCGCGACCGCGGCCCAGGGCGCCCACCCGTCCGGCACGAACAGCCGCAGGACGGCATAACGGTTCCCGCCGCCGGGCCCGTCGTAGCGCTCCTCCTTGAGGTACCCCGGCAGGTAGCCCGCCACCGAGGCGCCCGAGACCAGCACGTACGGCAGATAGGACAGCGCGATCACGAGCCCGGCGGGCCCGACGACGCCGAGCACCCGCCGCCAGGCCACACCTCCGCCCGGACCCCCGGACAGCACCCCGGACAGCGCGCCGGGCAGCGCGGTCACGGGCAGCAGCTTGGCCGCCACGGCCGCGCCGAGCAGCGCGCCGCGCCCCCGCACGGCGGTGAAGGCCAGCACCACCAGCAGCACGCCCAGCATGTCCACGTGCGCGTTGTTCACCGCCTCCACCGGCACGGCCGGGCACCACGCCCAGTACGCCGCCCGCCGGGCCCCCGCCGCCCGGCACAGGATGGCCAGCACGGCCACGGCCGCCGCGAAGCCGCCGAGCTGGAGCGCCTTGTGCCGCACCCCGTCCGGCGACAACCAGTGGACCAGCAGGAAGTAGCCCTGCGCGACCGGCGGATAGATCGTCGGCTCGGTGGGGCGGTTGATCCGGGTGCAACCGCCGCCGGGCAGGGGCCACAGGGACGGGGCGTCGCAGGCGGCCGGGAAGAGCCAGTCGTCGCGCAGCCGGACGAGCGCCGGGTCGGCCGGCGGGTGGTCGTAGGGCGAGATGCCGGCGGCCTGCACCCGGCCGTCCCAGGCGTACCGGAAGGAGTCGGTGCTGCTGCTCGGCGGGGCGGCCAGGCCGGTCGCGGCGAGCGTGATCCCGCCGGCCAGGACCAGGACGGCCGTCCGCCGCTCCGGCAGCCGGGCGGTCTGCCACAGCGCGGCCGCGAACAGCGCCCAGGCCGCCAGGTACCAGCCCAGGTGGGGCGGGCCCGTCACCAGCCGCAGCACCACGGCCGCCAGGGCGGCGAGCGTCCCGGCGGCCGCCGTCGTGTTCCGGTTCACGGCGGCAGCCTCGCATCCGCAGGCCGGTCCGGGGCCGCCGCGGCGGTTCACGTTCGTCGTTCGTAAGAACCCTTACGAACCGCGAACGCGGCTTCGGTCCGCCCGGCCCGGCGGTTACCGTCGGCGGCGTGAGAGTGATGGTCACCGGCTCGGCCGGTTTCATCGGCGGCCACGTCGCCGAGGCACTGGAGGCGGCGGGTCACGACGTCGTCGGCCTCGACATGCGGACCGGCGCGGACGTGCGCGACGCCGAGGCCCTGGACGCGCTGCTGCCCGGCGTCGAGGCCGTCGTGCACCAGGCGGCCAAGGTGGGCCTGGGCGTGGACGTCTCCGACCTGCCCGCCTACGCCTGCGTCAACGTCTTCGGCACCGCCGTGCTGCTGGCCGCCATGGCCAGGCACGGGATCACCCGGCTGGTGCTGGCCTCCTCGATGGTCGTCTACGGCGAGGGACGTTACGCCTGCGCCGCGCACGGCGACGTCCGGCCCGGCCCGCGGACCGCGGACGATCTGGACGGCGGCCGGTTCGAGCCGCCCTGCCCGCGCTGCGGCGAGCCCCTGCGCTGGGCGCCCATCGAGGAGGACGCCCCGCCCGATCCGCGCAACGCCTACGCCTCCAGCAAACTCGCCCAGGAGCACCTGGCCGCCAACTGGGCCAGGGAGACCGGCGGGACCGTCGCGGCCCTGCGGTACCACAACGTCTACGGGCCCCGCATGCCGCGCGACACCCCGTACGCCGGGGTCGCCGCGATCTTCCGCTCGGCGCTGCGGGCCGGCCGGGCACCGGCGGTGTTCGAGGACGGCCGCCAGCTCCGCGACTTCGTCCACGTGCGGGACGTGGCCACGGCGAACCTCGCGGCCCTGACCGCGTCCTTGCCGCCCGGCGGGCTGAGGGCCTGGAACATCGCCTCCGGCGCGCCGCGTACCGTGGGGGAGATGGCCCGCGTGCTCGCCGCCGGGTGCGGCGGCCCCGGCCCGCGGGTGACCGGCGGCTACCGGCTGGGCGACGTCCGGCACGTCGTCGCCTCGCCCCGGCGGGCGGAGGCCGAGCTCGGCTTCCGCGCCGCGATCGGGTTCGAGTCCGGGATGGCGGAGTTCGCCCGGTCATGACGATCGACGTGATCCTGCCCTGCCTGAACGAGGAGGCCGCGCTCGCCTGGGTGCTCGGCCGCATGCCCGCCGGCTACCGCCCGATCGTCGTCGACAACGGGTCCACCGACGGCTCGGCGCGGGTCGCCCGCGAGCTCGGGGCGCGGGTGGTCGCCGAGCCCGTGCGCGGGTTCGGGGCCGCCTGCCACGCCGGGCTGCTGGCCTCCTCCGCCGACCTGGTCTGCTTCATGGACGCCGACGCCTCGCTCGATCCCGCCCAGTTGCCCCGGGTGGCCGGGCCCGTCCTCGGCGGGGAGCTCGACCTCGTGCTCGGACGCCGGCGGCCGCGCGGCGCCGGCGTCTGGCCCGGGCACGCCCGGCTGGGCAACGCCGTCCTGGCCAGGAGCCTGCGCCGGCGCACCGGCGTGGCGCTGCGCGACCTCGGGCCGATGCGGGCGGCCGCCCGCGTGCCGCTGCTGTCGCTCGGGACGGCCGACCGCCGCTTCGGCTACCCGCTGGAGACGGTGCTGCGCGCCGCGGCGGCCGGTTGGCGGATCGGCGAGACGGACGTGGACTACCTGCCCCGCGCGGGCCGCTCGAAGGTGACCGGCACCCTGCGCGGGACGCTGCGGGCCGTCGCCGACATGCGCCGCGTCATGGGGGACGCGCGCCCCGGGGCCGGGCTCAGGCGCGGGGGGCGTACATGATGACCAGGACGCCGACGAGGCAGATCAGGGCGCCGATGACGTCCCAGCGGTCGGGGCGGAACCCGTCGGCGACCATGCCCCACACCAGGGACCCGGCGACGAAGACGCCGCCGTAGGCGGCCAGGATGCGGCCGAAGTTGGCGTCCGGCTGGAGGGTGGCGACGAAGCCGTACAGGCCGAGGGCGACGACGCCGCCGCCGATCCACAGCAGCCCGCGCTGCTCGCGCACGCCCTGCCAGATCAGCCAGGCGCCGCCGATCTCGGCGAGCGCGGCCAGGGCGAACAGCAGCAGTGAGCGGATCATCGTCATGACGGTCAGTACACCGCATCCGCGAGGGCGGCGGCGGGCAGGGGGCAGCCGGGGCCGGTGCAGCCGGTCAGGCTGTCGCAGCCGGCGGCGACCACCCGCGTCAGCGACTCCCGTACGGTGGCCAGGTCGGCGATCCTCGCGTCGATCTCGTCGATCTTGGCCTGGGCGTGGGCGCGCAGGCCGGCCGTGGGGTGGCCGCGGCGGCCGGCGCCGATCAGCGCGGCGATCTCGTCGAGGGTGAAGCCGAGCCGCTGGGCGGCCTTGATCACGGTGAGCAGCGCGACGGTCCCCGGCGGGTACGCGCGGTGCCCGCCCGGGCTGCGCCGCGGCTCGGCGATCAGGCCGCGGCGCTCGTAGTACCGCAGGGTCTGGAGGTTGACCCCGGCCCGCGCGGCCACCTGCCCGCTGCGCAGGTACGGCTCCTCGGGGCTCACGCGGGCCGTCCCCCGGCCCTGGCCTGGAGGGCGTCCAGGACGCCGGTGTGCCACGGGGGCACGGTCGCCGCCAGCGTCAGGCCGCCGCCCCCGATGGTGAGGGTGAAGGTGAAGAACGAGCAGCAGGCGTTCTCCCGGACGGCCAGCCCGGCGGCACGGGCGGCCACGCCGGAAGCGTCGGCGCCGGGGCCGTCGGGGGCGAGGTCGAGTTCCAGCCGGTCGGGCGCGGGGCGGCGCACCGAGCGCACCGAGCGCGCGAACAGCTCGTCGAACTCGGCCACCCGCAGCGGCCGTCCGGCGGTGGGCAGCGTGCAGGCCGACGGCGTCCAGCCGGGGGAGAGGGGCAGGTCTGCGGTCATGTCCCGACGGTAACCCCGTACCCGGGTACCGGATTCAAGGGGCGGCGGGAACTTGTAGGGTAGGAGGGGGACACGATTGGACAAAGGGGAGGCAAGGTGCGCGAATTCCGCTCCTGCTTCCATTTCCGCTCCTGCCTCCACCTCGCGCGCGAGCGGCACGGCCGCCCGCTGCGCCCGCTGGAGTTCCGTCCGGTCGGCACGAACGGCTACGTCAGCACGTGGGGCGTGATCGCGGGCATCCGCCCGCCGCAGGGCCGCTGAGCGCCCGCCCCCGTACGTGATCCGGGTGCGCGGGTCGCCATGAGGCCCGGGCCGCGCATCGGGCGGCCCGATCGTTACCCGTACCGTCCTGGAGTTCTCCCTTCATGTCTGCCTCCTCGCGGATCATCATTGCCCTGCGCTCCGACGCGGTCGGCGGCGTCCTGCTCATCGTCGCCGCCCTGACCGCGCTGGCCTGGGCCAACTCGTCCCTCGCCGGCTCCTACGAGGCCCTGCGCACGTGGTCCTTCGGCCCGGAGTGGCTGGGCCTGCGCCTGAGCGCGCAGGCGTGGGCCGCCGACGGGCTGCTGGCGGTGTTCTTCTTCATCGTCGGCAACGAGCTCAAGCAGGAGCTCGTGCACGGCGAGCTGCGCGACCCGCGCCGCGCCGCGCTGCCCGTGGTGGCCGCGCTCGGCGGCGTGGTGGTCCCGGCGCTGCTGTTCCTGGCGGTGAACGCCGCCGCGCCGGGCGAGGCGGCCCGCGGCTGGGGCGTGCCGATGGCCACCGACATCGCCTTCGCGCTCGCCGTCCTGGCCGTCGTGGGCCGCGGCCTGCCCGCCCCGCTGCGCACGTTCCTGCTGACGCTGGCGACCGTGGACGACGTGTGCGCGGTCGTCGTGATCGCCGTCGGCCACACCTCGGGGCTGAACCTCGCCGCCCTGGCCGGGGCCGCCGCCGCGCTGGGCGTGTGGGCGTACCTGCAGCACGGGCGGGGCCGGGCGGTCACCGCCGTGCGCCGCGCACTGCCCGCGTGGCTGCTGTACGGGCCGCTCGCCGTGCTGATCTGGGCGCTGGTGCACGCCTGCGGGGTGCACGCCACCATCGCCGGCGTCGCGATGGGCCTGCTGATGCGCACCAGCCCGCGCCCCGGCGAGCAGGAGCCGCCCTCGCAGCGCGCCGAGCACGCGTTGCGGCCGTTCTGCGCCGGGGTGGTGCTGCCGGTGTTCGCGCTGCTGTCGGCCGGGATCTCCCTGTCGGGGGCGGGCGGCTTCTGGACGGGGACCGTGACGTGGGGCGTGCTGGCCGGGCTGCTGGCCGGCAAGCCGCTCGGCATCGTCGGCGCCGCCTGGCTCACCGCGCGCCTCACCAGCGCCCATCTCAATCCGCGGCTGGGCTGGAGCGACATCGCGGGGGTGGGCGTGCTGGGCGGCATCGGCTTCACCGTCTCGCTGCTGATCGCCGAGCTCTCCTACACCGGGCCGGCCCACCTGACGCAGGCCAAGGGCGCGATCCTGCTGGCTTCGGCGGCGGCGTCCGTGCTGGCCGCCCTGATCCTCGGCGCGCGCGTCCGCCGGCACCGTACGGCCGGGCGGGCGGCGGCCTAGCCGGGCAGCGCGGCGGCCAGGCGGGCGGCCAGGCGGGCGACCGCCGCGCGCAGTTCCGGCCCGCCCTCGACGCGGAAGGCGAACGGCACGGCCGGCAGCCACTCCTGGGCGTACATGGCCGGGTTGCCCGTGCTGCCGACCAGCACGCAGCCCTCGTCATGCGGTTCGAGCCGTCCCATGGGCGGGTGCACCCAGGGCGCCACCTCGGCCAGGGGCGCGCCGAAGACCACGCGGGCCGCGTACGCCCATCCGGCGCCCAGGTTCTCCTCCAGCGCCGCCACCGGGTCCAGCCCGTCGGGCGGCCGGAAGCCGTGGACGGTCTCGTGGACGGCCCGGACGCGGTCGACCCGGTAGGTGCGGATCGCGCCGGCGCGGTGGGAGTGGCACAGCAGGTACCAGCGCCCGTACCGGACGACGACCGCCCAGGGATCGACCTCGGCCTCCCACTCCGTGCCCGATCCGCTCCGGTAGGCGATGCGGACGCGCCGCCGGGCCGCGGACGCGGCGACCAGCGCGCTGGTCACGGCGACGCCGGGACGGGCCGCGTACCGGTCGGGCGCGGCGGAGGCGTGCTCGCGCAGCGCGGCGGCCTGCCGTCCGACGCCTTCCGGCAGGGCCCGGATGACCTTGGACAGGGCGGCGCCCACCAGGTCGTCGGGGTCGGTGGCGGCCGGCTGGCCGTCGAACACCGCCATGACCAGGGCCAGCGCCTCGGGCTCGGTGAAGGCGACCGGCGGCAGCCTGGTGCCGCGGCCGAGCCGGTAGCCGCCGTAGGGGCCTCTGGCCGACTCGACGGGGATGCCCGCCTCCCGCAGGATCCCGACGTACCGGCGGGCGGCGCGCTCGGTCACGCCCAGGGCCGCGGCCAGCTCCCCGGCCGTCACGCCGGGACGCTGCCGGAGGACCTCCATGGCGCGCAGGGCCCGCGCGGTGGGGCTGAGTTCGGTCGGCACCCGAGCAGATTAGAGCGGTTCCGGCAGGTACCGGAAGTAGAACGTCCGGAATACCGCCTACCGTGTGGCGTCATGACCGACTCCCGGGAAGACCCGCACGTCGAAGACGTGAGCGTGCGGCGGGCCACGTTCACCCGGCTGCGCGTGCGCGACGTCCGCGTGCGCGCGGCCGACCTGTCCGGCGTGCGGGTGCGCGGCGCCGAGCTCGTCGACGTCGAGATCAGCGGCGAGCTGCGGAACGTCGTGGTGAACGGCGTGGACATCGCCCCTCTCGTCGAGGCCGAGCTGAACCGCCGCATGCCCGAACGCGCCCGGATGCGCCCCGACGAACCCGAGGGGTTCGGCGAGGCGTGGGCGATCCTGGACCGTCTGTGGGCGGGCACCCTCGCCCGCGCGGCGACGTTCCCCGAGGCGGCGCTGCACCGGAGCGTCGACGGCGAATGGTCCTTCGTCCAGACGCTGCGGCACCTCAACTTCGCCTCGGCCGCCTGGATCGGCCGGATGATCCTGGGCGACCCCTCGCCGTGGCACCCGCTCGACCTGCCGTGGGACGAGGCGCCCGGCTGGGACGGCGTCCCGTGGGACCGGGCGGCCCGGCCGCCGCTGGCGGAGGTGCTCGCCGTCCGCCGGGACCGCCGGGCGATGGCCGGCCGGGTCGTCGCCTCGCTCACGCCCGAGCTGCTCGCCTCACACGTCACCCGCGACGAGCCCGGCTGGCCGCGGCTGGCCCGATTCCCCCTCAAGGAGTGCCTGCACATCGTCCTGCACGAGGAATGGGAACACCGGCTCTACGCGGAACGCGACCTGAACGCACTGGAGAAAGAAGACTGACATGGACATCCTGCTCATCGGCGGCCTCTGGCTCGACGCGTCCGCCTGGGACGAGGTGACGCCCGCGATCGAGGCGCTCGGCCACCGTCCCGTGCCGGTCGTCCTCCCCGGCCAGGGGGACGGGAACGCCGCCGCCACGCTCGCCGACCAGGTGGCCGCCGTGCTCGCCGCCGTGGCCGCGGCGGACGGAACACCTCTGGTGGCCGGCCATTCCGCCGCCTGCACGCTGGCCTGGCTGGCCGCCGACGCACGGCCGGACAAGGTGGGCAAGGTCGCCTTCATCGGCGGTTTCCCCGCCGCCGACGGCGCTGCCTACGCCGACTTCTTCGAGGCCGTGGACGGCGTCGTGCCGTTCCCGGGATGGGCGCCTTTCGAGGGGCCGGACGCGGCCGACCTCGACGAGGAGGCCAGGCGGAGGTTCGCCGCCGCCGCGGTCCCCGTCCCCGAGGGGGTGGCCAAGGGCGTGGTGCGGCTGACGGACGAGCGGCGGTTCGGGGTGCCGGCCGTCGTCGTGTGCCCCGAGTTCAGCCCCGCGCAGGCACGGGAGTGGATCGACGACGGCGACGACGCGGAGCTGGCCCGGGTCAAGCACCTCGACCTCGTCGACCTCGACTCCGGGCACTGGCCCATGTTCACCCAGCCGGTCGAGCTGGCCCGCCTCCTGGCCGCCGCGGCCGACGGGACACCGGACGGCTTGGCGACAAGGTAACCCTTCGTGTCCGAGGGCTTGACCAAGGGATGACGGGTCCGGACGCGTCCGGTTCATAGCCTTGTGCAATGGCAAGGCTGACATGGACGGCCAAGTCGGTCCTGGTCGCCGTGCTCGTTCTGGCCGGCGGGGCCGCCGCCGCGGCCGGGGCCGTGTTCCTGAGCATGAGCAGCGAGGACGGCGCCGCTCCCGAGCCGGTGGTCGCGTGGCTGCACGGCTCGGGCTCGACCGCGCAGAAGGGCGCCATGGACGCCTGGAGCGGCGAGTTCCAGCGCGTCCACCCCGAACTGCGCGTCGTCTACGAGGCCAACGGCTCCGACCGCGGCATCGAGGACTTCATCGCGGCCCGCAGCGCGTTCGCCGGCTCGGACGTGCCGATGATCCCGGAGGAGCAGGCGCGGGCCGACCGGCGCTGCGGCGGCCGGGCCGAGCACCTGCCGATGGTCGTCGCCCCGGTCGCGGTGGCCTACAACTTGACCTCCGTGCCCGGCCTGCGGCTGTCCCCGGCGACCCTGACCGGCATCTTCACCGGGCGCCTCACCAGGTGGAACGCCCGGGAGATCGCCGCCGACAACCCCGGCCAACCCCTTCCGGGCACCCGCATCCACGTCTTCCACCGCTCCGGCCAGTCCGGCACCACCCAGAACCTCACCGAGTTCCTGCGGGCGACCGGCGGCTGGCCGCACCAGCCGTCCAGGACGTGGACCGGCGCCGGCCAGGGCGTCACCAGCTCCAGCGGCATGACCCAGGTGCTCCAGCACACCAGGGACTCCATCGGCTACGTCGAGTACGGCTTCGCCGGCAGCGCCCGCCTGAGCACCGCGGACGTGCGCAACGCCGCCGGGGAGTTCGTCGCGCTGTCGCCGGAGAGCGCCAGCAAGGCCCTGCAGGGCGCCACGGTCGAGAGCGGCGAGCGCGGGCTGGTGCTGACGTTCGACCACAGGCGGCCGGTCCCCGGCGCCTACCCGATCGTGCAGGTCACGTACGAGATCATCTGCGCGGGCCGGGCGGACCCGCTGGCGCGCGCCTTCCTCGGCTACGCCGCCGGCGACGCCGGCCAGTCCTACCTGGCCCTGTACGGCTACGCCCCCCTGCCGCACGACCTGCTCGTCCAGGTACGCGCCCGCCTGGGAGCAACGAGCTGAACGGCCCGCGGGATTTCCCTGAATAGGGCCCGCCGGCACGATTAGCCGGCCGCATCCGGTGAAGAGAGGACGCCATGAACGCGAACATCCGGTCGCGGGCCGCATGACCGGTCCAGGCGACGAGCAGCCCGTGGTCCTCGCCCCCCTGGCGGCCGCGGAGCACAGCGAACTGCTCGACACCACTCCCGGGTTGTGGGTGGACGACGGCGACGACGACGATCCGGTGCTGATGCGCGCCGACGGGCGGCCGGTGGACACTTGGCGGCAGCACTACCCCTACGACGAGCGCCTGTCCAGGGAGATCTACGAGCGGGACAAGCGGCTGCTGCAGATCGAGCTGCTCAAGCTGCAGTACTGGATCAAGGCCACCGGCCGCCGGCTGGTGGTGCTGTTCGAGGGGCGCGACGCGGCCGGCAAGGGCGGCACGATCAAGCGCTTCATGGAGCACCTCAACCCGCGCGGCGCCACGGTGGTCGCGCTGGAGAAGCCGAGCGAGCGCGAGCGCGGCCAGTGGTACTTCCAGCGCTACATCGCCCACCTGCCGGCCAACGGGGAGATCGTGCTGTTCGACCGCTCCTGGTACAACCGGGCGGGCGTCGAGCGGGTCATGGGCTTCTGCGACGTGCACGAGTACCTGGAGTTCATGGAGCAGGTGCCCCGCCTGGAGGACCTGCTGGTGGACTCGGGGCTGCACCTGGTCAAACTCTGGTTCTCGGTCTCGCGGGCCGAGCAGCGCACCCGGTTCATCATCCGCCAGGTGGACCCGGTGCGGCAGTGGAAGCTGTCGCCGATGGACCTGGCCTCCCTCCGCAGATGGGACGACTACACCCAGGCCAAGGAGGACATGTTCCTGCACACCGACACCGAGTCGGCGCCCTGGACCGTCATCAAGAGCAACGACAAGAAACGCGCCCGGCTGGAGGCCATGCGCCACGTGCTCAGCCTCTTCGACTACGACGACAAGGACGACGAGGTCGTCGGCGTGCCCGACCCGCGGATCGTGATCTCGGCGGGGGACATCTTCGACGAGGACCACGTCGCCTCCCAGGGCACCGACCCGTGACCGCCCGGCCCGGGCCGTCCGACCCGTGACCGTCCTGCGCCGGCCGGCGGCCGGTGGTCAGGCGGCCGGTGGTCAGGCGGCCGGTGGTCAGGGGGCCCTCGCCGCCCCCTGACCGGCCCGTCGTCAGGCGGGCAGGACGTTCTGGGGGTACTCGCCCTCGTAGTTGCCCGGGTTCTCGAAGACGAACACGATGTAGGTCTCGAACCCGTCGGGGCCCTGGCCGGCGACGCGGGCCGCGCCGACCCTCCTGCTGTCCTTCCAGACGAGCTGGCTGAAGTGGCCGGTCTTGGCCGGGTCGCCCGGCGGGTTCGCCCAGTTGTAGTCGGCGATCTCGTTGTACCAGGCGGTCACGGCGTCGCCGGCGGTCTTCGGCGTGGAGCCGGAGGACATGCCCCAGAAGATGTTCTCGCCGGTGGTGTCGCGCAGGCCGTCGTGGCCGGCCGACAGCTTCGCGTACTCCGAGCGCGAGGACGCGCGCTCCTTGGCGTACTCGACGAGCTTGGCGTCCATCTCCATGGGGGGCGCGTGGTGCTTGGCGCGGTAGGCGTTGGCCTCGTTCAGTGCTTCGGCCAGGAAGCTGTCGCTGGTCGCGTCCGGAAGAGCGGGACGGGTTCCGGCCATCACGATCACCTCGTCGTGAACGGGAGAAGTGGGGACCACCGAAGCCTGCGCCCGGGCGGGCCGCCGGTCAACGTCCGGATGCGGCCAGGAGACCCCGGCGAAAGGGCCGAATGAATTCCTGCCGTTGATTCTGGAATCAAATCCGGCGTGCTAGATTCGGGAGGCTTAAATGCTCGGGTAAGCATGAATTCCTGCTCATTGGAGAATGATGAAATCGCTGGTCGTCGAGCGTATTGAGATATTCGTCGTGGAATTGCCGTCCATCCGTTCGTTCAGCATTTCAGGGGGAAACGTCACCACCGAGGGGAAGCCCGCCGAGCGGGTTCTCGTCAAGGTGACGGCCGGCGGGGTGACCGGCTGGGGCGAGGCCACGCCGACGCCCGCCTGGACGTACGAGACCGTGGAGTCGATCTCGACGACGATCGCCGGCTACCTGGCCCCCGCCCTCCTCGGCCGCCCCGCCTGGGACCTGGACGGCGCCTGCGCGGCCTACGAGAAGGTGATCAACCGCGGGCTGACGATCGGGTCGCCCATCGCCAAGTCCGCGCTCGACATCGCCCTGCACGACCTGCTCGGCCGGGCCCTCGGGGTGCCCGTCGGCGTGCTGTGGGGCCAGCGCCGCCGCGACCGGATCACGCTCGGCTGGATCGTGGCCGGTCAGACGCCCGGCGAGGTGCGGCAGGCGGTCGAGGAGGGGCGGGCGGAGGGCTACCACGCGTTCAAGGTCAAGGTGGGCCTGCACGACGAGGCGACGGACCTGTCCGTCGTCGCCGCCGTCAGGGAGGCGGCCCCCGACGCCCCGCTGTGGGTGGACGCCAACCAGGCCTACACCGTGGACGGCGCGCTGCGCATGGCCCGCCGGCTGGCCGACCTGGACGTCACGGCGTTCGAGCAGCCGCTGCCCGCCAACGACGTCACCGGGCTGCGCCGCCTGCGCGACCACAGCCCGCTCCCGGTCGCGCTCGACGAGAGCCTGCGCCACCCCTCCGACCTGGCCACGTTCGTCAAGCTCGACGCCGTCGACATCGCCATCGCCAAGGTGCAGCGGTCGGGCGGGCTGACGTTGTCGCGCCGGCTGTGCCAGCTGGCCGAGGACGCCGGGCTGCGCATCATGGGCTCGGGGCTGACGGACACCGACCTGGGGTTCGCCGCCTCGCTGCACCTGTTCGCGGCGTTCGGCGTGGACACCCCGGTCGACCTCAACGGCCGCCAGTTCGTGCACTCGGCGTACGTCGGCGGCCCGACGGTGGAGGTCTCGGACGGGACGGCCCTGGTGCCCACCGGCCCCGGCCTCGGCGTCGAGGTGGACGAGAACGCCGTCCGCGCCCTGTCCACGGCCCACTGGACCGTCTGACCAACGAAAACCGGGGCCGGGACGCGCGCCCCGGCCCCGGCTCCCGGTTCCCGGCTCAGCGCAGCCAGTCGTCCAGGTGTGCGGCGACGAAGTCGTCGTCCACCAGCCAGGGATAGGCCGCGCGCACCCGCGCGATCTCCTCGGCCTGCCCCGGTGACAGGTCCTCGTCCGGGTCCAGGCACCACGTCCCGGCCAGCAGGCCCTGGCGGCGCAGCACCTCGTGCACCCCGGCGATGCAGCCGCGGAAGCCGCCCGCCACGTCGAACACCGCGCCGTTGGCGTCGGTGAGGTCGCCGGCGCGGGCCAGCAGGGAACGCAGCACCTCGTCGTCCCCCGCCCACGCCCGGCGCACCTCGCCGAACATGAGCACCGCCGCCCGCGTCCACACCGCCCACTGGCCGAGCAGCCCGCCGACGATCCGGCGGCCCGCGACGGGGGAGAGCAGGTCGGCCAGGATGTTGTCGTCGTTGCCGGTGTAGAGCGCGATGTCGTCGCCGCGCCCGGACGCCGCCACCGCCCTGACCACGTCGAGCGTGCGATACCGGTCGAAGGGCGCCATCTTGATCGCCACCACCGACTCCTGCTCGCTCAGCGACCGCCAGAACGACGGGCCGAGCCGGCGTCCGCCCACCGCCTCCTGGAGGTAGAAGCCGATCACCGGCAGCACCTCGCCCACCGCCCTGGCCCGCGCCAGCAGCTCCGGCTCGCCCGCCCCGGGCACCTGGGGTGACAGCAGCACGGCGTGGTAGCCCAGCGAGGCGGCGAGCTCGGCCTCCGCCACGGCCTGGGCGGTGTCGCCGCACGCGCCCGCGACCATGACGAACGGCCGCCCCGCCTCCTTCGCCACGACCTCGGCGGCCAGCTCCAGCACCGGCCGCAGCAGCCCCGCCCGGCGGATCTCGAACTGCGTCGTGTGCACCGCCACGGCCGCCCCGCCCGCCCCCGAGGCCAGGTAGTAGCGGGTGAGCGCGCGCTGGCGGCGCTCGTCCAGGGTGCGCCCGGCGGTCAGCGCCAGCGGGTGGGCGGGGATGACCGTCCCCTCCCGCAGCAGGCCGATCGACATCTCAGAACCTCCCGTCGCGTACCGCGAACTTGGTCGGCTTGCCCGACAGGGGCAGCCCGCGCGACAGCCAGCCGGCCTGCCACCCGATCAGGGTGTCCAGCGGCACGTCCGGGTAGCCGAACAGGCCGTGGCAGCGCGAGGCGTCGCTGAGCAGCGCGGTGCCGCTCTCGCCGCCGGTGAAGGACGCCCTCGTCCCCATCGCGGCGGCCAGCCGGGCCGCCGTGCGCCGCACCGAGGCGGTCTCCGGGCCGGTCAGGTTCAGGGTGAACGCCTCCGGGGCGCGCGCGTGGCGCAACGACCGCAGCGCGACCTCGTTCGCGTACCCCTGCCAGACGACGTTGACGTGCCCGGTGGTGAGGTCCACCGGCTCGCCCGCCGCCACGGTGGCCGCGAGGTCGGCCAGCACGCCGTAGCGCAGGTCCACCGCGTAGTTCAGGCGCAGGATCGCGACCCTGGTGCCGTAGGCCGCGGCGGCGTGCTCGAAGACGCGCTCCCGGCCCAGGCAGCTCATCGCGTACTCGCCCACCGGGTCCGGACGGTCCTCCTCGGCGCTGCCGCCGCCGGCCACGTCCACCAGCGGGTACACGTTGCCGGTGGAGAACACCGCGATCGCCGAGTCGCGGTAGCGCCTGGCCACGGCGGCCGGCAGCGCCGCGTTGACCGCCCACGCCTGGTACGGCGCCGCCGACGTGCCGAACTTGGCGCCCGCCATGAACACGACGTTGGCCGCGTCCGGCAGCCCGGCCAGGTCGCCGCCGGACATCAGGTCGGCGGCGACCACCTCGACGCCCTCGTCGGCCAGCGCCCGCGCCGCCCGGCCGTCCGACCAGCGGGACACGGCGTACACGCGAGCCGAGCCGCGGCCCGCCGCCTCCAGGGCCCGCCTGGCCAGCCGGACCAGGCTCGGCCCCATCTTGCCGCCCGCGCCGAGCACGACGAGGTCGCCGTCGAGCCCGGCGACGTCGGCGGCCAGCGCGGCCGACGGGGTGGCCAGCCGGTCCTCCAGCTCCTGCTCAGAGGTGAACACGCGGGGCTCCTTCGGGTCGCCGGTAGGCCACGCCCATCCGGTCCAGCAGGGGAAGGTGATCGGCCAGCCGCCGGGTGAAGCCGCCCAGGTCGCGGCCCGCCGACCAGGCGGCCTCGGCCACGGCGCACAGGCGCGGGAAGGCGTTGTGGTCGAAGCGTTCCCTGGTGGGCAGGTACTCACCCCACAGCTGGGCCTGCAGGCCGAGCACGGAGTCGCCGGCGTCGTACCCGTAGACCGTCTCCAGGGGGAGCGGCCCGGAGATGCTGACCGGCTCGCCCGGGGCGTCGGACTCGGCGTAGTCGAGGTAGGTGTGCGTGTGCGGCGCGGCGACCACGTCGTGCCCGGCGCGCAGGGCCGCCTCGATCCGGTCCACGCCCCGCCAGGCCATGATCACCATGTCCTCGGGCGGGTCGTGGTCGAGCATGTCGTCCCAGGCCACCGCGCGGCGGCCGAGCCCGCGCAGGTGCCCGGCCAGCAGCCGGCCCCACCAGCCGAGCAGGGCCCGCGGCCCGTCGAGCCCGGCCTCGGCGACCCGCCGGGCCGCCTCGGGGTCGGCGGCCCACTCGCCGGCGCGCACCTCGTCCCCGCCGATGTGCACGTACCGGGACGGGAACACCTCGCACAGCTCGTCGAGCACGTCGCGGGCGAACCCGGCGGCCCGCTCGCCCACGTTGAGCACGTGGGAGGAGATGCCCCACGACGTCCGCACCTGGACGGGCGTCCCGGAGGGGTGGCCCAGCCACGGGCAGGCGGCGATGGCGGCCTGCGAGTGGCCGGGGAACTCGATCTCGGGCACCACGCTCACGCCGCGCGCCGCCGCGTAGGCCACCAGGTCGCGCAGCTCCCGCTGGGTGTAGAAGCCGCCGTGCGGGACGCCGTCGAACCGGCCCTCGCGGGCGTGCCCGGCCGGCGACTCGGCGCGGCGGGCCCCGGCCTCGGTCAGCCGCGGGTGCGCGCGCACCTCGAACCGCCAGCCCTGGTCGTCGGTCAGGTGCAGGTGGAGCACGTTGAACTTGTGCAACGCCAGCAGGTCGACGTACGAGCGCAGGAAGGACATCGGACGCCACCAGCGGGCCACGTCGATCATCACGCCGCGCCAGGCGTACCTGGGCACGTCGCGCACCGTCCCGCAGGGCACGCCGCCGGGGCCGTCGAGCTGGCGCAACGTCTGCACGCCCCAGCGCAGGCCGGCGACGTCCGCCGCGGCGATCATCGCCCGCTCCGGGGTGACGTCGAGGGTGTAGCCCTCCGCGCCGAGCGACGGGTCCGGCGCCAGCCGCAGCTCGATCTCGCCGGGGGCGTCGCCGCCGGTGGCCGGTCCGAGCAGCTCCCTGGCCAGGGCGGCGTGCGGCCCGCGGACCGGCGCGCGCACGCCGGGCTGGAACGTTCCCTCGCCCCGGTGTACCGAGGCGGCCAGGGGGATCACCGTCCCAGCACCGTTCGGAAGGCGGCCAGTGCCTCGCCGACGGGCGCCGCGTCGGGGTACCAGGCGCGCTCCCACTCCAGCGCCAGGAAGCCCGCGTAGCCGATCCGGTCCAGCTCGGCCAGCACGCCCGGCACGCCCACCGCGCCCTTGCCCGGCAGCACCGGCGCGAGGTCGGCGGGCGAGGCCGCGTCCTTGATCTGCACGTGCCGCAGGTACGGGCCCAGCGCGTCCGCGGTGGCCGCGGCGCTCTCGCCGGCCCGCCACGGGTTGACCACGTCCCACAGCGCGCCGACGCGCGGCGAGCCGACCCCGGCCAGCACATCGGCGACCGCCTGGCCCGTCAGGAACACGTCGTGCGTCTCCAGCAGCACGTCCACGCCGTTGTCCGGCAGCCGACCGGCCACGTCCGCGAGCCTCCGAGTCGCGGCGGCGGCCGGGTCGTCCTGCCCTTCGACCCCGCCGAAGACCCGCACGTACGGCGAGCCGAGCGCTTCGGCGATCTCGACGTGGCGCAGCACCTCGGCCACCGGGTCGCCGTCCGGCCGGGCCACGCGGGTGTAGGAGCACACGGCGACGATCCCGATCCCGGCAGCGGCGAACGTCCGGGCGATCGAGCGCAGCTCGGCGTCGGGGGTGTCCGGCGCGACGATCTCACCTTCGGCGCAGCGCAGCTCGACGGCGGCGCAGCCGTACCGGGCGGCGGTGGCGACGACCTCCTCGGCCGGTGCGCCCGGCATGCCGAGCGTGCTGAACGCGAGCGGGTTCATGACTGTCCCTTCACTGTGACGGTGGAGCCCCGGCGGGCGGACTCGTAGACGGCCAGGGCGACGTCGAGGACCGACAGGGCGTACTCGGCGGTGACCTCGGGGGCGGTGCGGCCGGCGCAGGCCCGCGCGAAGTCGGCGAGCTGCGCGGCGAACGCGGTGGCCATCTCGCCGATGCCGGGCGCGGCGACCTGCGTGGCGACGCCGCGCCGGAAGGACCAGACGCCCTCGCCGCGGCTGATGCGCAGCGCGCCCTCGCCGCACACGATCTCCGCCTCGTCGGTGAACGGCAGGCCGGTGCCGGTGACCGAGATCGTCGACCGGGTGCCGTCGGCGTGCCGGGCCAGGGCGACCGCCTCGGTCTCCACCGACCCGCCGGCGGGCCCGGCGACGTGCGCGGTGACCTCCGCGATCGGCGAGCCGACCAGCATCTGGAGCTTGTCGATGCTGTGCGTGCCGACGTTGAGCACGATGCCGCCGCCGGCCATGTCGGCGTCGAGGAACCAGCGGGGGCGCGTGGGATCGGCGTAGTCGGCGGTGCGCCGCTCGGCGGCCACCACGACCCGGCCGAGCTCGCCCGAGGCTAGGAACCCGGCCGCCGCGCGCAGCATCGGGACGAAGCGCAGCACGTGCCCGACGGCGAACACCACGCCGGCCGCCCGGCACGCCTCGATCATGCGGACGGCGTCCTCGCGGGTGGTGGCGATCGGCTTCTCCACGAGCACGTGCAGCCCGGCCGCGGCGGCGTCGAGGGTGATCGGGGCGTGCAGCGCGTGCGGCACGGTGATCACGACCGCGTCGAGGCCGCCGGCGTCGAGCATCGTCCGGTGGTCGGTGAAGACGCGGGCGCCGGCCTCGGCGGCCAGCTTCTCGGCCGCCTCGGCCCGGACGTCGCACACCGCGGCGACCTTCACCTGCCCGGCGCTCTGGCGGGCGGCGGCCACGTGGAACTCCGCGATGGTGCCCGCGCCGATGACGCCCAGGCGCAGCCCGGATGTTGTGGTCACGATTTCCTTTCCGGATCGGACATGGGCTCTGGTCAGCCCTTGAGACCCGCGGACATGGTTCCGCGGACGAAGTAACGCTGGGCCAGCACGAACACCACCAGCATCGGCAGCAGGCTCATCATCGCCGCGGCCGTCACCAGCTGGTCGTTGCCGACGAACTGCCCCTTCAGGCTCAGCACGCCGACCGGCAGCGTGTAGTTCTCCGGCGAGGTGAGGTAGATCGTGGGCTCCAGCACGGCCTTCCACGACGTGGTGAAGGTGAAGACCGCGAGCGTGGCCAGGGCGGGCTTGGCCAGCGGCAGGTGGATGCGCCAGAACACCTGCCAGGGGTTGGCGCCGTCGAGGCCGGCCGCCTCCTCGAAGTCCTTGGGGATGCCGAGGAACGTCTGCCGCATCAGGAAGATGCCGATCGGCGTGGCCAGCCAGTACGGCACGATGAGCGGCAACATCGAGTCCAGCCAGCCCAGCGAGCGGAACAGCAGGAAGTTCGGGACGATCGTGATGACGGTCGGCAACATCATCGTGCCCAGGGCCATCGTCAGCAGCGCCTGCTTGCCCGGCAGCCGCATCCTGGCCAGGGAGTGCCCGACCATGGCGCTGGTCAGCACGTTCCCGGCCACCGCGAGCACCGCGATCACCAGGCTGTTGGCCAGGTAGAGCCCGAACGGCGTGCGCCGCCACACCTCGGCGTAGTTGTCCCACTGGACCGGGTCGGGGATCCACGCGGGCGGCACCTGGATGTACTGGGCGAAGCTCTTGAGCGAGTTGCCCAGCGCCGCGGCGAACGGCAGCAGCATGACCGCCGCCCCCGCCAGCACCAGCACGTACGAGACGGTCTTACGCATAGTGCACCCACCTGCGCTGGAGCCGGAACTGCACCAGGGTCAGCGCGAGCACCAGCACGAACAGCACCCACGCCACGGCCGAGGCGTAGCCCATCTGGAAGAACTGGAAACCCTGCCGGTAGAGGTAGAGCACGGTCAGCTCGCTCGCGCCGTGCGGCCCGCCGTCGGTCATCACGAAGACCTGCTCGAACGACTGCAGCGTCTCGATGGAGGTGAGCACCAGCACCAGGAACGTGGTGCCGGAGATGCCCGGCAGGGTGATGTAGCGGAACCGGTTCCAGGCCGACGCGCCGTCGATCTTGGCGGCCTCGTAGCGCTCCTCGGGGATGGCCTGCAGGCCGGCCAGGAAGAGCACCGTCATGTAGCCGACGCCCTTCCAGACCGCGACCGCTGCCAGCGTGGGGATCACCAGCGCCGGATCCTGCAACCAGTTCTCGGCCGGCAGCCCGAGGAAGCCGAGCACCTGGTTGGCGATGCCGGTCTGCGGGTTGAAGACGGCGTCGGCCACGTAGGCGACGACCACCCACGAGGAGACGACCGGCACGAAGTAGGCCGCGCGGAACAGCGCCATGCCGCGCAGCCGCTGGTTGAGCGCGACCGCCAGGGCCAGCGCCAGGGCCGTCTGCGCCGGCACGAACAGCACTGCGAAGTAGGCGGTGTTGCCCAGCGTGCGCCAGAAGACCGGGTCGCCGAACAGCCGGGTGAAGTTGCCGAACCCGACGAACCTCGGCGCCGACATCAGGTCGTACTCGGTCATGCTGAAGAACAGCGAGGCCAGCAGCGGCCAGGCGGCCAGCGCGACCAGGTGCAGGAGGTAGGGCGAGGCGAACGCGAAGGCCCAGGCCCGCTCGCCCGTCCGCCGCCGCCGGGCGGGCGGCCGCGGCTCGGCGGCCACCTGCCCGGAGCGCCTGGTGAGCACCGTCACTGCGTCTTCCCGGCGTAGAAGCGGTCGATGACCTCCTGGGCCTCCTTCTGCCCGGTCTGCAGCGCGGTGGCGACCGGCGTGGCGCCCGACAGGGCCTCGTTCATGCGCTTGGCCAGCGCCTCGGTGTACTCCGACCACACGGCGTTGGTGCCGAGGTCGGTGGCCGCGTCCAGCGACTCCAGGAAGACCGGGCCGCGGTCGGCGGGCAGGGCCGTGGCGGCGACCTTCTTGTTGATCGGGATCGCCTCGCCCAGCTCGGCCCACTTGCGCTGCGGGCCCTCGCCGGAGAAGAAGGTGATCCACTTCCACGCCGCGTCGGCCTGCGCGGGGGAGGCGCCCTTGCCGACCACCCAGGAGTTGACGATGGCGACGTTGCCGCGCCCGGCCGGGCCCTTCGGCAGCGGCGCCACGCCGAAGTCGACGCCCGCGCTCACGGCGGGCAGCGTCCGGGCGTAGATGCCGTACGACATGGCGACCCGGCCGGTCGCGAACAGCGTGTGCACGACGCCCTTGCCCATGGCCTCGGTGGTCACGTAGTCGGGGGCGAAGCCGTCCTTGCCCATGGCGCGCAGCATCCAGTCGAGCGCGGCCGTGGACTGCGGGCTGTCGACGACGACCTTGCGGCCCCCGTCGCTGACGACGTCGCCGCCGAACGCCTTGACGATGGGCCACCAGCTCTCGGTGAACCCCGGGGAGTACGCGCGGAAGCCGTAGGTGTCGGGCTTGCCGTCGCCGTTGGCGTCCTTGGTGAGCTTCTTGGCCGCGGCGGCCAGGTCGTCGTAGGTCCACTCGGCCGTCGGCTCGGCCACCTTGGCCTCGGCGAACAGCTTCTTGTTGTAGAAGAGCACCGGGGTCTGGGCGCCCTGGGGGAAGCCGAAGACCCGGCCCTGGGCGTCGCGGTTCAGCTCGATGCCGGAGAAGTCGGCGGCGTTGACCGTCTTGACCCGGTCGCTCAGGTCGGCGAGCGCGCCGCGGGCGGCGAACTCCTGCACGAGCACGCCGTCCGACAGCCACACCTGGGGCGCCTGGCCGCCGGCGATCTGCGTCCTGAGCCGCTCGAAGAACTTGACGTACGGCGCGACCTCCAGCTGCACCTTGATCGACGGATTGGCGGCCGTGAACTCCTTGACGAGCTCCCGCATGGTCGTGTCGGCCGGGTCGCCCGCGGCGGCGTAGAAGCCGAGCTTCAGGGTGACCGTCCCGGAGTCGTCGGCCGGGCCGCCGCACGACGCCGTGCCGGCCACGGTGAGGACGGCCGCCGCGGCAGCGGCGAGCACGCGCACTCTCATTGGGTCCTCCAACAGGAACGAAGAGGGGGGAAGGGGGGTGAGGGGGACGCCGCCGTCACGTCGGGACGCGGACCTCGACCAGGCTGCCGGAGGCGGCTCCGCAGGAGGCGCGGACGGCCAGGCGGGGCTGGAGCACGACCCGGCAGACGGGGGCGGCGGGGCCGAGCTCGATCCGGCGCAGCAGCAGCTCGGTCGCCATCCGGCCGACCTCGGCCTTGGGCGGCGAGACCGCGGTCAGCGGCACCTCCGACAGGTCGGCGACCTCGTCGTCGTAGGCGACGACGGCGATGTCGTCGGGCACGGTCAGGCCGACCCGGCGCAGGTAGGGCAGCAGCGCGGTGGCCTCGCGGTCGCCGAGGCACACCACCGCGCGCACCTTCTCGGCGACCAGCGTGTTGGCGTAGGCCAGCATGTCGGGGCCGGTCCAGACGGGCTGCCTGGCCACGGCCTCCGGGATCTCCGGAAGCCCGAGGTCGGCGACGGCCTGGCGGTATCCCGCGAAGACCTGCTCGGAGCTGGCGGTGCCGATGCGGCCGAGGTAGCCGATCCGGCTGCGGCCGAGCCCGCTGAGGTGCTGCACCGCCGCGTAGCCGCCGCCGTGCACGTCGGTGCAGACGTAGGAGGTCGGGTCGGCCGGGCGGGGGTCGGCCGGGCGGCGTTCCACCAGCACGTACGGCACGGGCAGCCCGCGCAGGCGGGCCAGGTGGGCGTCGGGGTCGGCGGCGAGGTGCAGGTTGGGCACCAGCAGCAGACCGGCCACGCCGACGTCGACGAGCTGCTGGATCTGCCCGGCCTCGACGTCGGGGTCGTAGTTGGAGCAGGCCAGCACGAGCTGCACGCCGGCGGCGGTGGCCGCCCGCTCGATGCCCTGCACGACCTGCGGGAAGTAGTAGGTGTTCGACGGGACGAGCGCGCCGATGAGACGCGGCCTGGCCCCCGGGGTGACGGAGCTGGTCACGAAGGTGCCCGACCCCTGCCGCCGCCGGACGAGCCCCTCCTCGACCAGGAGGTCGACCGCGCGGCGCACGGTGTTGACCCCGACCGAGTAGGTCTGCGCCAGCTCGGACTCGGTCGGCAGCCGGCCGCCGACCGGCCAGCGGCCCTGCACGATCTCCTGCCGCAGGCGCGCCGCGAGGGTGCGGAATCGCCTTCCCCTGGGGAGGGAATTCATTCCTTCAGGTGGCTCCATAACGGGATTCTTCTCGCCATTCCAAAGCAATGTCAACCCTAAATTCACTCCGTTATTCGCGGCATATTAGGAATGAATTCCCTCCCACTGGGGGTCACCATCGGGCCGTGACGTCCTTGTCGCGGTCGTAGGCGGCGGCCCAGTAGTGGCCCGCGGCGGTCAGGCGGTGACCGGCGAAGCCCACCTCGCCGGTCGGCTGCTTCAGCGCCTCCGACGTCGCGGTGGCCCAGCCGTCGGCGCCCGCGGTCACCGTCACGTAGCGGCCGGCGGAGAAGGTGAACCGCCCGCGGACCGTGGCGGCCACCGGCTGCCCGCTCTCCAGGTCCACCACGCGCAGCCGCACGCGGGCCGCGCCGCCCTCCACCGTCACCGCCGCCGACTGCACGACCATGGGCCGCAGGCCGCTCGCGCCGGTCGTCACGGTGACCGGGGCCGAGGGCGGGCCGCGGTGACCGGCCACGTCCACCGGCACGACCCGGTAGTGGTAGGTGGTGGCGGGCAGCAGGCCGGTGTCGGTGTGGGTGAGGCCGCGGGCCTTCCCGGCGAGCGTGCCGGGACCGGGGGTGAAGCCCGCCTCGGTCGAGCGGTGCACCTCGTAGTGGGCGACCTCGGTGTCGTCGCGCGCCCGCCCGTACGTCAGGTCCACCGTGGCGTGGTCGAACGCCACGGCCCGCGGCGGCGAGGCCACGCCCGTGGGCGGCCCGGAGTCGGCGGGCGGCTCGGGCCACCTGGCCGAGGGCCCCCAGACCGTGGGCAGCTCCCGGTAGGAGTCGTAGTGGTGCAGCGCGATCCCGGCGAAGGCCGGGCTGCCCGCGAACGCCTGGGAGACCTTGGCCAGCTCGGCCTCCAGCACGTCCCTGCCCTCCTCGCGGAAGGTGATGGTGGAGGGGTCGCCGCTGGTCGCGATGTCCAGCGTCTCCACGCCGACCACCACCGACAGCGGCTTGCCGATCCGCTCGGCGTAGGCCAGCTCGCCGGCCGCCTGCGCGATGATGCCGGCGCCGCCGTCCGCCTGGTCGCGGTAGTCCATGATCGCGATGTAGTCGCTGAGGTCCTGGACGTGCTCGGCCAGGGTGCGGGTGGTCCCGCCGTAGGTGATGCCGGTGCAGCAGGCGGAGGTGTCCAGCCAGCGCGGCACGGCCGGGCCGAACAGCAGCGGCTGCCCGGAGGCGTCCCGGCGGGCGATCATCGCGCGCAGCGTGTCCAGCCACTGGATCTGCACGTCGGGCTTGCCGCTGGTGAACCAGGGCAGGCTGTACGGCTCGATGTCCACGTTGATCCCGTCGAACCGCTCCGCCGGCCTGGAGGACAGGTTGTAGTCGAGCACCCGTTCCATCTCCCCGACGGCCCGCTCGCGGTAGCGGGACAGCGCCCCCAGGTACGGCGGCCGCGTCCCGCCGGCGACGGTGGCGTGCACCTTCATGCCCCGGCCGTGCGCCCAGGCCACCAGGTCACGCAGCTCTGGACGCGCGTCCTCGATCATGTCGCGTCCGGCGTAGGTGTCCACGCCCAGGTAGAGCGTCGATCCGGCGGGCAGGACGGTCTCCAGCAGGCGGCGCGACCCCGGGTTGAGCACCAGGTTGTAGGACGCCTTCTCCCAGATCCACATCGCCCGGTCCTGCCGGTGCGGCACCGGGGCCTGCCCGCGCGCCGCGCCGAGCGCCACGTACGTGGTGGACGACCTGGACACGTGGCCGCGCGCGTCCACCGCCTCGGCCTCCAGGCTCGCCATCACGTCGCCGTACCTGGCCGGGTTCAGCAGCGTGACGTAGCGTCCTCGCGCGCCGGCGGCGGGCTGCCAGGGGCCGCCGTTGACGCGGACCCGGACCGAGCGCACGTCCGCGCCGGCCACGTCCACCCGGACCGGCGTGGGACGAGTGAGCCGGGCCCCGTCGGCGGGCTCGGCGATCGCCACGCGCGGGGCCCTGACCTGCGGATTGTCCACGCGCAGGGTCAGCGGCGGCGACCAGGCGCCGTAGCGGGTGTCGGCGGCCGTGGCCTTGGCGTAGACCTCGATCTCGCCGTCCAGGGCGGCGGTGTCGAGGTCGTAGGACCAGGTTCCGCTGTCGTCGGCGTCCGGGTCGGTGACCTCGGCCCGGTCCACGCGCTCGCCGTCCACCACGACGGACACGTCGTAGGCGGTGGTGAAGCGGCCGGTCAGCCGGATCAGGCCGGGGGCCGGCTCGGCGGAGTCGATCACCACCGACGGCGGGTCCGCCGCGCTCGCCACGGCCGGTGCGGCCACTGTGAACGGGACGGCGAGCGCGAGCGCGCCCGCGATTCTCCATAGCCGTGAGGGCATGAAGCCACCTCCATAGGAATGAATTAACGCCGGAAACGGATATGTCCGGACATTGAATCCATGAGATGGCGAAACGATAGCCCCGAATTTCCGGAAGAAGAATGGCATGAATTCCGGCCACCGAATCTCGGGCCCCTCGCCGGCACGGAAGGCGGGGGGGATCCCTCTGACGGGGGAGGAGGTTCGCGCGCAGTGGGGAGGGGCGGGCGCCGGGCGGTCCCTAGCGTTGCGGGCATGGTCGACTCTCATCACCCGCGGCGCTGGCCCGCGTACGGGCTTGCGGCGCTGATGCTCGGGTACGCGGCGGGCAAGGCCGTCTTCGCCGTCCAGGGCAGGCTCGGTTTCCCCGGCGGGCCGCCCGTCCCGGCGGCCGAGGCCGCGCGCTACTTCCTGGACCCGTCACTCGCGCAGGGGGTCGCGGCGGCCTCCGGGGTGCTGGGGGCCTGTGTCGCCGTGGCCACCGTCACCGCCGCGGGCCGCCGGCTGCCGCGGGCCGCGATGCTCGCCGTGCTGGCGGTGATGCTGGCGGCGCTCGGCGGAGGCGCGGGCATCATGATCCTCGACGGGTTCGTCGGCCTCGGCGTCGGCTGGCGCTGGTACCACGGGATCATCGGGCTCGTCGTGGCCGGCCTGGCCGCCGGGACGGCCCGGTCCTACTGGACGGCCACCCGCCCCGCCCGCCCGAGCCCCGGCTCGGCCCGGTCAGCCCCGTGAGAAGGCCGCGACCAGGTTCTCCGTGGTCAGGATGGCGTGGGCGAAGGTGGGGCCGTTGAGCTCGTGCGCGGCGTGCAACATCTCCGGCAGGTACGCGGCGGTCGCGTCGCGCACCAGCGTCACGTGGTAGCCCAGCTCCATGGCGAACCGCCCGGTGGACTCGACGCACGTGTTGGCCAGCACGCCCACGGCCACCACGTGCGTGACGCCGCGCTGCCGCAGCTGGAGGTCCAGGTCGGTGTTGGCGAACCCGCTCTGCGCCCAGTGCTCGGCGGCGACGACGTCGCCCTCCTCCGGCTGGAGGTCGGGATGGAACTCCCCGCCCCACGAGCCGCGGGCGAAGGTGTGCCGCTCCTGGATGCCGTGCTGCGTCGGGTTCGGATGGGCCCAGCTCTCGTAGTCGCCCGGCTGCCAGCGGCGGTGCGGGACGAACACCACCCGCACGCCGGCCGCGCGCGCCGCGGCGATCACCGCCCGCAGGTTGTCCAGCAGGCCGATCGCCTGCGCCACCGGCCCGAGCCGCGGCCACACCTTGCCGCCCTCGGAGATGAAGTCGTTGTACGGATCGACCAGCAGCACCGCGGTGCGGCGCGGGTCGTAGGACTCGGTCATGGCCGCCCTCCTCAGTTGCCGGTGGTCAGGACCATGCGGAAGCGGGCCTGCCCGGACATCATCCGCTGGTACGCCGTCGCGGCCTCCTCCAGCGGCACTTCCTCCGTCCAGGCCCGCACGCCGCTCCGCGCGGCGAACCTCATGGTGTCCTGGGTGTCCACGGCGATGCCGGAGGCGTGCCCGTAGACCCGGCGGGCGCCGCCGACGAGCTGCAGCGGAGTGACGGCGAGCGGGTCGGTGTCGATGCCGACGGTGATGAGCTCGCCGCGCCGGCCCAGCCCGTCGATCGTGCCGGACATCGCCGCCGAGCTGGTCACCGTCGCCAGCACCACCTTGGCCCCGCCCAGCGCCAGCAGCGCGTCGGCGGCCTGCTCGGCGGCGCCGTCGATGTAGTGGGCGGCGCCGAGCTCGCGGGCCAGCGGCTCCTTGTCGCTCCCGCGCGCGATGGCGATCGTGTCGAAGCCCATCCGCGCGGCGAACTGCACGCCCAGGTGGCCGAGGCCGCCCAGCCCGAGGATCGCGACGGTGTCGCCAGGCCGCGCCGAGCTGCGCCGCAGCGCGTTGAACACGGTCACGCCCGCGCAGGCCAGGGGCGCCGCCTGCACCGCGGTCAGCTCGTCGGGGATCGCGGCCAGCGCGACGGCCGGCGCCACGACCGAGTCGGCGAACCCGCCCGGGTAGGCGGCGCCCGGCACCTGGAGCTCGGGACAGAGCACCCCGTCGCCCTCCCGGCAGGCGTCGCAGTGGGCGCAGCTCCCGCCGTACCAGCCGACCGCCACCCGGTCGCCCACGGACCAGCCCGCGACGCCGTCGCCGATCGCGTCGACGCGTCCGGCGATCTCGTGCCCCGGCGTGACGGGGAAGGCGGTGCCCGGGAGCGCGCCGGCGATGATCAGCGCGTCGGAGTGGCACACCCCGCACGCCTCGACGGTGATCCGCACCTGGCCGGGGCCCGGTTCGCGGGTATGCGCCGGGGCCTGGGCCAGGGCGCCGCCGGGCTCGGCGACCTGGATGGAACGGTGCAGGGCAGAAGACGGCATGGCGTCTGCTCTTTCTTCGTACGGGACGCGGCGGCCTCACCGGGAGGCCCTCACAAGGCCACCTTTTCCACTTCCGCCTCGTTTACCCCACCGGCACGGCGAAGGCCCGGGACCCTGACGCGGGTCCCGGGCCTCGGGGGCCGCCGGTCAGCCCGCCGGGACGACCGGGACGCCGCCGAAGGTCACCACCAGGCGGCCGTCCGCGGCGAAGGACCAGTTCAGGGCGCCGCCGTAGGCCGAGCAGCGGGAGCCGTTCGAGCCGGACCAGAACTGGTTGGACGCGTCGGCCGAGCCGACGATCTTGTCGTTGGCGCCGCTGCCGGAGCGGCACGAGGTGTTGTCGCGGAACACCGAGGTGCCGCCGTCGAAGGAGAAGTTGCGCTCGGTGTTGTCGACGGCGACGTTCCCGGTGATCGACATCGTGCCGAGGTTGCGGTTGTAGGTGAAGCCGTGCTTGCCGTTGCGGTAGGCGATGTTGCGCCGCACGACGTGGTCGACCTTGATGTCCTCGCCGCCCAGCTTGTAGCCGTTGCGGTCGCCGTTGCCGGCCTGGCTGCCGTCGCTGAGCGTGCCGTTGCCGTAGGCCAGGGAGTCCTCGACGGTGACCGGGCCGATCGGGCCGGTCTCGGTCTTGGTGTACAGGTCCCAGCCGTCGTCGATGTTGTTGCGGGACACCGCGTACCGGAAGACGTTGCCGGTGCCGACGGTCAGCTTGGCGGCGAAGCCGTCGGCGTCCTCGCCGTCGGAGTCGGCGTTGTCGTGCGAGACCGTGCTCAGGACGAGGTTGCCGGACGGCCACCGGCTCTGCGGCGTGTCGGAGGCGATCCGGGAGAGCTGCAGCCCGGTGTCGCGGTTGTACCGGGTCACCGACCGTTCGATGATGTTGCCGCTGCCGCCCACGAAGATGCCGTTGTCGCCGGCGCGCTCGACGGTGATGCCGTACAGGTGCCAGTACGAGCCGTTGACGGCGAGCCCGCGGTTGGCCGGGTCCTCGCTCTGGGCCGCGAAGTTCAGCACGGGCGTCTCGCCGGGGTAGGCCGACAACTTCTTGCGGGCCGCGGCGGTGCCGTCGTTGCCAGGGGCGATGGTGACCGTCTGGCTGAAGGCGTACGTGCCGCCGCGCAGGTAGATCGTGCCGCCCGCGGCGACGCGGGTGATGGCGGAGGTGAGCGTCGTCGGGTCGGACCGGGTGCCGGTCGCGCCGTCCCTGCCGGTCGGGGAGACGTACAGCGCGCCGGTGGGCGGCGGGACGGTCGGCGTGACAGTGGGCGTGACAGTGGGCGTCGGGGTGGGGCTGGTGGTCGGTCCGCCGCCGGCCGGCTTCAGGGTCCACTGCTTGGTGGCGGCCGAGTCGCAGGAGTTCTGCTGCAGCAGCGCGCCCGGCGCGGTGGAGTCGTCCTTGACGTTGAGGCACTTGCCGCCGCCCGCGTTGACGATCCGGTACGCGTCGCCGGCGGCGGTGAGCTGCCAGGTCTGGGAGGCGGCGCCCGTACAGGTCTCCTGCTGCACGGGCTTGCCCGCGCTGGTGGAGGCGTCGCGGACGCCGGCGCACTTCCCGCTGTGCGCCGCCTTGACCTGGAAGCCGCTCCCGGCGGCGGTGAGGGTGAAGACCTGCCCGGCGGCCTCGGCGCAGGCGTTCTGCGCGAGTTGCACGCCGTCGCCGGTGCTCTGCCCCGGCACGGTGGCGCATAGGCCGCTGCCGCCGTTGACCAGCGTGTAGCTCCCGCCGGCCGGGGCCGCCGAGGCGGGCGTGTTCAGCACGGCGACCAGGCCGCCGGCGGTGAGCAGGCCGGTGGTCAGCACGACCGCCAGTCTCGTCGCCAAGGGTTGGTTCTTACGCACGTCCAGCTCCGTTTCGATGGAGGAGTGGAAGGGGGGTGCCGCGCGAGCCTTGCCAACCGGTTGCAGTAACAGTGGCTTCGTGCCGAGGAAAGGTCAAGACGTCCAGGTAAAACTGCAAACGCTTCGAGTGTTGTGCCTGGTGGCGTGGTTATTTCTGCAACAACCGATTGCAGTAATTCTGCAGACAACGGTCAGCGGGTGAGGGGCAGCGGGCCGCTCTCGGGGGTGAAGAGCTGCTCGTCGAGGTGGTCGACGGCGTAGTCGATCGCGCCCGCCACCACGCACTCGTCGCCCAGCGTGGACGCCCGCACCTCCGGCATGCGCATGCACCGCCGCTCCAGCCGTTCGCGCAGCGGCCCGAGCAGCACGTCCGCCGACCTGGAGAACCCGCCGCCCAGCACCACGACCTGCGGATCGAGGACGAGCACCATGGCGGCCGCGCCCACGGCCAGGTCGTCGAGATAGCGCCCGACCGCCTCCAGCGCCACCGGGTCGCCGTTCCTGGCGGCGGCCAGCGTGTAGCCCGCCGCGTCCTCCGGCGGCGTGCCCTCGGGGACGGCCGCGCACGAGTTGAGGTGCTCGGGCGCGTCGAACCAGCGGGCCTCGGGCAGCATGGAGATCTCCCCGGCCGCCGCCCCGAACCCCCGGTGGACCCGGCCGCCGATGATCAGCCCGGCGCCCATGCGCCTGCCGACGTGCAGGAACACCACGTCCTTGGCGCCTTGGGCGACGCCGCGCCGGGTCTCGGCCATGGCGGCCAGGCGGCTGTCGTTCTCGATCAGCACCTGGCAGGGGAACATCTCCCGCATCCGGCCCGCCAGGTCGAGGTCGCGCCAGGACGGGACGGCGGCCGAGTAGATGACCCGCCCCTCGATGTCGATGATGCCGATGGTGCCGACGGCGATCGTCCACAGGTCGGACACCGCGACGCGGCCGAGCGACAGGCAGCCGGAGACGGCCCGCTCGATCGCGGCCAGGCGCTCCTCCAGCGGCGCGTCCGGCAGCACCGGCTGGCGGGTCTCGGCCAGGATCTCGCCGTCGAGGTCGGACAGGGCGGCGCGGATGTTGTGGCCGCCCACGTCGACGCCGACCAGGTAGCCGCTGTCGGCGCGGAAGCGGTAGCGGCGGGCCGGGCGGCCCATCGAGCCTGGGCTCGGCGGCACCTCCTCCACCCAGCCCAGGTCCATCAGCTCGCCGGCGACCTCCTTCATGGACGGCCGCGACAACCCCGTGCGCTCGGCCAGCGCCGACAGGGTGAGCGGGCCGGCCCGGCGCAACGCCCGGATGGCGGTCAGCGAGTTGAGCTGTCGCAGCCGTGACAGGTCGCCGCCGCGTAGATCCGCCATCGCCGTCCTTAACGTAGGTCTCCTCTGTAAGCAGAGATTATGCCAGGGGCCAGCTCGACGGCGCACCACCCACGAACCCCTTCAAATTGGGCGTTGACCCTCCGAAACCGACGGTGCTACTAATGAAGCGCTCCTTCGTAAGTTGAGAGAGATGAGGTCTGATGTCATTCGTTGACGTCGGCGAGATCAGGTGCGACCAGGCCCGGACCCGGGTGTTCGAGCACGGCTGGCAGTCGTGGAGCCCCACCGGCGCCTACGGCCTCGGGGACCTTCCGCCCAGACCCGCCGACGAGACGATCCAGATCCTCTGCTACCGCCCCGAGACGCCCGTCCCCGACGGCGTCTTCCAGGGCGAGGGGCTGCTGGCCGTCGAGACCGGCGACGGCGCGGTCGAGCTGTGGAGCGCGCCCGGACCGCTCCAGGTGCCCTCCGTCCGGGCCCGCCGGGAGGGCGACCGCCTGATCGTCTCCGCCGACGGCCCGGTACGCCACCACCGCGTCGAGGGCGACCTCGGCCGGGCCCTGCGCGACTGGGCGGACGGCATGGCTGAACCCAGGACGTTCCCCGCCGTCCCCCCCATGTGGTGCACCTGGTACGGCTACTGGGACAAGGTCACCGACGCCGACGTCCTGGAGAACCTGGCGCTGGCCGACCGGCACGGCCTGACCGCCGACATGTTCCTCGTCGACGACGGCTACGAGGCCGGCATCGGCGACTGGCTGGACCCCAGGCCCGGCTTCGGCTCCCTCGCCCGCGCCCTGGACGCCGTCACCGGCTCCGGCCGCCGCGCCGGCATCTGGACCGCCCCCTTCCTGGTCGGCCACGACAGCCGCCTGTTCCACGAGCACCCCGACTGGCTGGTGGACGGCGCGTACGCGGGCCGCATGTGGAACCAGGACCTCGCCGTCCTCGACGTCACCCACCCCGGCGCGGCCGAGCACCTGGTCCACGTCTTCGCCGCCTTCGCCGCCATGGGCGTCACCCACTTCAAGCTCGACTACCTCTACGCCGGCGCCCTGGCCGGCCGCCGCCACGAGGACCTCGACCCGATCGCGGCCTACCGGCGCGGGCTGGAGCTCGTGCGGCGCGGCGCGGGCCCCGAGGCCACCCTGCACGGCTGCGGCGCGCCCATGCTGCCCAGCATCGGGCTGGTCGACATCATGCGGGTCAGCCCCGACATCGCGCCCACCCTGCACCCCCGGTCGGGCGACATCAGCCAGCCCTCCCAGCTCGGCGCCCGGCTGACCGGCGCGGCCCGCGAGTTCCTGCACGCCCGCTGGTGGGTCAACGACCCCGACTGCCTCATCGTGCGGCCCGAGGTGGAGGCCCGGCAGGAGTGGGCGGCGCACATCGAGGGCACCGGCGGCCTGCGCGGCTCCAGCGACCCGATCGCCGCCCTCGACGAGTGGGGGCTGGAGACCACCCGCCGCCTGCTGGTCCCCACCGCCACGGACCCGTCGTGATCACCGAGACGGTCCGGGCCGCCACCAAGGAGGCTCCGCGGCGGCCGCCGCGCAGGCGCACCCGTGACTGGCACGCCTACCTGTTCGTCGGGCCCAGCCTGTTCGGGGTGGTGGCGTTCCTGCTGCTGCCGGTCGTCATCGTCCTGGTGCTCAGCTTCTTCGACTGGGAGCTGCTGTCGGAGCCCACGTTCGCCGGGCTGGACAACTACCGCCGGCTGGCCGCCGACGGCGAGAGCTGGCACGCGCTGGGCGTCACCCTCCTGTACGTCGTCCTGTGCATCCCGCTGCAGACCGTGCTGGCCCTGGTGCTGGCGCTGCTGCTGGACCGCAAGGTCAAGGGCCTGCGGCTGTACCGCTCGTTGTACCTGATCCCGTGGATGGCCACCCCGATCGTCCTCGGCCTGGTCTGGAACTGGATCTTCGACCCGCGCGACGGCGCGCTCAACAGCCTGCTCGGCCTGGCCGGCGTCACCGGCCCCGACTGGCTGTCCGACCCCGCCTGGGCGCTGCCCGCGATCGCGCTGGTCAACGTCTGGCAGCACACCGGCTACACCATGCTGTTCTTCCTGGCCGGCCTCCAGGGCATCCCCAAGGAGCTGTACGACGCCGCCGCCACCGACGGCGCCACCCCCGCCCAGCGGTTCTGGCGCATCACGCTGCCGCTGCTCAACCCCACGATGTTCTTCGTCATGGTGACCAACCTGATCGGCGCCTTCCAGGTGTTCGACACCGTCTACGTCATGACCAACGGCGGCCCCAGCCAGAGCACCGAAGTGCTCAACTTCCGCATCTACGAGACGGCGTTCAAGCAGTTCGACTTCGGCTACGCCTCGACCCTGTCGATGTTGCTGTTCGGGGTCATCCTGCTGGTGACGCTGGCGCAGGTCAGGTTCTTCGGCAAGCGCACCACCTACGACCTGAGCTGAGGCCCCCCATGATCAAGCGCACCCTGCTCCACGTCGTGCTCGCGGCCGGCGCGTTCGTCTCCGTCTTCCCGTACCTGCTGGTCGTGCTGACCGCGTTCAAGACGCAGTCGCAGCTCAGCTCCACCGAGCCGTGGCTGCCCGGCCTGCCGCCGACCACCGCCAACCTGACCCGGCTGCTGAGCGGCGACTTCCCCCGGTACGTGCTCAACACCCTGCTGATGACGGTCGTGCTCACCCTCGGGCAGCTCGTCTTCACCACCTTCGCCGCCTACGCCTTCGCGCGGCTGCGCTTCCGGGGCAGGGAGGCCCTGTTCTGGCTGTACGTCGCCACCATGATGGTGCCGGGCGCGGTCACGATGATCCCCCTGTTCCTCATCATGCGCGAGCTCGGCCTGGTCAACACCTGGTACGGCCTGCTCATCCCGTACGTGCTGGGCACCCCGTACGGCATCTTCCTGATGCGCCAGTTCTTCAAGTCCCTGCCCGCCGGGCTGGAGGAGGCCGCCCGGATCGACGGGGCCGGGGCGATGACCGTCCTGCTGCGCATCCTGCTGCCGCTGTGCCGCCCGGCGCTCGGCACCCTGACGATCATCACCGTGATCTCGTCGTGGAACAGCTTCATCTGGCCGCTGATCATCACCAGCGGCGACGAGACCAGGGTGATGACGGTGGCGCTCGCCACCCTCAAGGTCGGCATCGGCGTCGACTACAACCTGATGATGGCCGGCGGGCTGATCGCGCTCGTGCCGATGGTGGCCGTCTTCGTCTTCTTCCAAAGACACATCGTCCGGTCGGTGGTCCTCACCGGCCTCAAGTAGCACACGAACAAGAGGTCAGCGAATGTTGCAATCCCCCCCGATTCGCTGGGCCGGGGCGCTGCTCTGCGCCGCCACGCTCATCCTGTCCGGCTGCGGGTCGGGCTCCGGAGACTCCGTCAAGGTCACGCTCACCTACCGGCTCTGGGACGACCAGCAGAAGGTCGGCTACGAGAAGGTGATGGCCGCCTTCGAGAAGGCCAACCCGGGCATCGACGTCAAGATAGAGCTGCTGCCCTACGACCAGTACTGGACCAAGCTCACGGCCGACGCCGTCGCCGGGACCGCGCCGGACGTCTTCTGGATGAGCCCCACCCAGTTCCCCGAGTTCGTCACCAAGGGCGTGCTGGCGCCCGTCCAGGTGGACGGCTCCAAGTACCACCAGACCGTGGTCGGCTCGTTCACCTACCAGGGCAAGCTGTACGGCGTGCCGAAGGACTGGGGGATCGTCGGCCTGCTCTACAACAAGGACCTGTTCGCCAAGGCCGGCGTGACCATGCCGGACAAGCTCACCTGGGCGGCCGACGGCTCCGGCACCCTGCTCGACACCGCCCGCAAGCTCACCGTGGACGAGGCCGGCAAGCACCCCGGCGAGCCCGGCTTCGACCCCGCCAAGGTCACCACGTACGGCTTCGCCTCCTGGAACCACTACCAGACGCAGTGGATGAACTGGGTCAGCTCCAACGGCGGCAAGCTGCTGGACAAGCCCTTCGGCAACTACACCTTCAACGACGCCGCCTCCGTCCAGGGGCTGCAGTTCGGCGTGGACCTGGTCAACAAGCACCACGTCTCGCCGCCGGCCACCCAGACCAACCCGCCCACCGGCAAGGTCACCGACATGTTCAAGGCCGGGAAGGTCGCCATGTTCCCGGCGAACAACGCGCTGCTGCCGTTCGTCGCGCCGGAGGCCAACTTCGAGATCGGCGTCGCCGCCATGCCCGAGGGCCCGCAGGGCCGTTCGGTGAACCTCAACGGCCTGTCCGAGGCCGTCTCCGCCAAGAGCGCCCACCCGGCCGAGGCGATGAAGCTGGCCACCTGGCTCGGCACCGAGGAGCCGCAGAAGATGATGGCCGACGGCGGCTACGTCTTCCCCGCGCTCAACGGGCTGTCGCAGGGCTACGTCGACTACTGGAAGTCCAAGAAGCTCGACGTCTCGCCGTTCCAGGAGGAGTCGGAGGGCCAGACCTTCCCGCTGCCGGTCACCACCGGCTTCACCGGCTTCGAGAACAAGCTCAACCAGATCCTCAACGAGATGTACCTCGGCAAGCTCACCCCCCAGCAGGCCGCCGACCAGGCCGTGGCCGCCGGCAACGCCTCCATCAAGTAGGAGCTCCATTGATCACCCGGCGATCGTTGTTCGCCGGGGGCGCGAGCCTGGGCCTCGCCGCCGCACTGGGTGCCTCACCCGTGCGCGCGGCGGCCCGGCGTGCCCCCCTGTCCGACCCGTTCCAGCTCGGCGTCGCCTCCGGCGAGCCCACGCCGGACGGCGTCGTCCTCTGGACCCGGCTCGCCATGGACCCGGTCGCGCTCGACGGGCTCGGCGGCATGCCGGACCGCGTCGTGCCGGTGCAGTGGCAGCTCGCCTCCGACGAGAACTTCCGCCACGTCGTGCGCCAGGGCGTCGAGCAGGCCCGCCACGAGTCGGCCCACAGCGTGCACGTCGAGCTGGACGGCCTGCGCCCGGGCGCGGAGTACTTCTACCGCTTCCGCGCCGAGGGCGAGATCAGCGAGGTCGGCCGCACCCTGACCGCCCCCGCCCCCGGCGCCCGCTCCCGCCCCCTGAACCTGTCGTTCACCTCCTGCGCCGACTACCAGACCGGCTGGTTCACCCCCTACCGCCGGATGGCCGAGGACCACCCCGACCTCATCGCCTTCCTCGGCGACTACATCTACGAGTACGGCGACTACAAGTACCCCGTCCGCGACCAGGCCGGCGGCGAATGCCTCGACCTGGCCGGATACCGGCTGCGGCACGCCCAGCACAAGGCCGACCCCGAGTCGCGGCTGGCCCACGCGATCGCCCCCTGGGTGGTCGTGTGGGACGACCACGACATCGAGAACGCCTGGGCCGGCGACGTGCCCGAACAGCCCGACCCGCCCTTCCTCGCCCGCCGGGCCGCGGCCTTCCAGGCGTACTACGAGAACATGCCGCTGCGCCGCGCCCAGCGCCCCGACGGCCCCGCCCTGCGGCTCTACCGCACGATCCGCTGGGGCGCGGTCGCCAACCTGCACATGCTCGACACCCGCCAGTACCGCGACCTGTACGCCTGCACCGGCAGGAGCGGCACGGTCGGCGCCGACTGCGCCGAGCGGCTGGCCCCCAACCGCACGATGCTCGGCGGCGAGCAGGAGTCCTGGCTCGACGGGCAGCTCAAGGGCTCCCAGGCCACCTGGGACCTGCTCGGCCAGCAGGTCTTCCTCATGGAGATGGACTGGACCAACGGCGAGGGCAAGGGCTACTCCAACGAGGGCTGGGACGGCTACGTCGCCTCCCGCAACCGGCTGACCGCCGCCATCGACGACTACCGGCGCAACGCGGTCGTCCTCACCGGCGACGTGCACTCCCACTGGGCCGGGGAGGTCAAGCGCGACTTCCAGGACCCCGAGTCGAAGTCCGTCGCGGTCGAGCTGGTCACCACGTCGGTCACCAGCGCCGGCAACGGCCTCGACGAGTACCCCAACACCCAGACGCTGCTCGCCGAGAACCCGCACGTGAAGTTCTTCAACGGCCGCCGCGGCTACGTCCGCGCCAAGCTCACCCAGCAGGAGATGAAGGTCGACTTCCGCTCGCTGTCCCGGGTGACCGAGCCGTACGCGCCCGCCTACACCTCCGGCTCGTTCGTCGTCGAGCCGGGCGACCCGAGCCTCCACCCAGCCTGACGGGATCCCCATGCGCACGATCACGGCCGCCGTCGCGGCGGCCCTCCTCACCCTGCCCTTCGCGCCCTTACCCGGTTCCGTGGCGACCGCGGCGGCCGTCGCGGCGCCCCCGATGGGCTGGAGCAGCCGCTCCCTGGGCTGCTCGGTCTCCGAGGCGGCCGTCCGCCAGGCCGCCGGCGCCCTCGCCCCGCTCGCGCCGCTCGGCTACCGGTACGTCGTGCTCGACGACTGCTGGCTGGCCGCCCAGCGCAGCGGCGGCGCCCTGGCCCCCGACCCGGCCCGCTTCCCGGGCGGCGTCAAGGCGCTGGCCGACGAGCTGCACGCCAAGGGCCTCAAACTCGGCCTGAGCCTGTCGGCCGGCACCAAGGCGTGCTCCGGCGGCGGCCCCGGCTCCTACAAGCAGGAGGCCGCCGACGCCGCCCAGCTCAGGGCCTGGGGCGCCGACTACGTCAAGTACGACTGGTGCAACGTCCCCACGGCCGACTTCCCCGGCCAGAACGTGCAGCAGATCGCCCAGACCCTCTACCCGCGCATGCGCCAGGCCCTCGGCGACGGCGTGGTGTTCGCCATGAACAACGAGGACGGCAGCACCGTGCCCTGGTTGTGGGGCAAGGACGCCGGCGCCACCACCTGGCGGACGAACGTCTACAACAAGCCCATCCCCGACAGCTACCCCAGCATGGTCGACATCTGGGAGACCAACCAGCTCAGAGCCGAGTACGCCGGGCCGGGCAGCTGGGCCGACCCCGACCTGATCCAGGCCGGGCGCGGCGGGATGACCGAGACCGAGTACCGCGCCCAGTTCACGCTGTGGGCCATGGGGGCCGCGCCGCTCGTCCTGCAGGCCGACCCGGCCAAGGCGCCGGCGGCCGTCGTCGCCAACCCCAAGGTGATCGCGGTGGACCAGGACCGGCTGGGCGCGCACGGCCGGCTCGTCGCCTCCGACGGCTGGTACCACGTCCTGGCCAAGCCCCTGGACGGCGGCGACCGGGCGATCGCGCTGTTCAACGAGAGCGACCGGGCGGCTGTCATCTCCACCCGGCTCGGCGCGGGCTCCCGCCACCGGGTCGAGGAGCTGTGGTCCGGCGCGGTCAGCTCGACGAAGGACGTGCTGTCGGCGCAGGTCCCGGCGCACGCGGCGGTGCTCTACCGGGTCTCGGAGAGCCGGAAGCAGGCGCCGCCGCTGGTGACCTTCGAGGCCGACCCGCCGCGCTTCCTCGGCGAGGACCGGCCCTCGGTGCTGGAGCCCGGCGTGCCCGGCGAGCTGGTCACCCGCGTCACGAACACCGGGGCCACCGCCCCGCTGCGGGACGTCGAGGTCAAGGCGTCCGCGCCGGACGGCTGGCGCGCCGAGGCCCGCACGCCGGCCACGACCGCCCGGCTCGGCGCCGCCGAGACGTTCACCGTGACCTGGACGGTCACCCCGCCCGCGGACGCCGCGCCCGGCACCTACGAGGTCGCCTTCACCCAGGGCGACCGGCGCGCCGTCGCCGTCGTCATCGTGGCCAAGGCGCCGGGCACGGGCCGCACCTACCTGAGCGACCTGGCCTGGACCAGGGCCACGAACTACTTCGGCCCGGTCGAGAAGGACGCCAGCAACGGCGAGCGGGCCGCCGGCGACGGCCGTCCGATCACCGTCGAGGGCGTCCGGTACGCCAAGGGCCTGGGCACGCACGCCCCCGCCGACATCGAGTTCCACACCGCCGGCCGGTGCACGACGGTCGAGTTCCAGGCCGGCATCGACGACGAGGTCGGCCAGGCCGGCTCGGCCGACTTCGAGGTGTGGGCCGACGGCGGCCGGGTCGCGCACTCCGGCGTGCTGACCGGCGCCATGCCCGCCAGGAAGGTCACGGCGTCCGTCGCGGGCGCCCGGTTCGTCCGGCTGGTCGCGACCAACGGCGGGGACAACGCCACCTCCGACCACGCCGACTTCGCCGACGCCACCGTCACCTGTCAGTGAGGAGATGCACTTGAAGATCGTTCCCAGGCCCGTCAGCCACGGGACCAGGCGCGGGAGGTTCGTCCTCGACGGGCGCACGGCGCTCACCGCCGACCCGGCGCTCACCGGGGTGGCCGCCTGGCTGCGCGCCGAGCTCGGCCAGGTCACCGGAGGTGAGCTGCTGCCCGGCACGCCGGGCCCGGGGACGATCACCCTGGGGCTGGGCGACGACCTCGGCCCGGAGGCGTACCGGCTGAGCGTGGGCGACGACGGCGTCGCCATCGACGCGGGCGGGCCCGCCGGGGCCTTCTACGGCGCGCAGACCTTCCGCCAGCTCCTGCCCGCCGCCGCCTACCGCCGGTCGCCGGCCGCCGAACCCCTGGTCGCGCCGGGCGTGCACATCGAGGACGAGCCGCGCTTCGGCTGGCGCGGCTGCCTCCTCGACGTCGCCCGGCATTTCATGACCAAGCACGACCTGCTGCGGTTCATCGACCTGATGGCCCTGCACAAGCTGAACGTCCTGCACCTGCACCTGACCGACGACCAGGGCTGGCGCGTCGAGATCCGGCGTTACCCCCGCCTGACCGAGGTCGGCGCGTGGCGGCGGGAGAGCCAGACCGGCTGGAACGGCGCCATGGACGGCCGTCCCCACGGCGGCTACTACACCCAGGACGACCTCAGGGAGATCGTCGCCTACGCCGCCGCCCGGCACATCACCGTCGTGCCCGAGATCGACCTGCCCGGCCACACCCAGGCCGCCATCGCCGCCTACCCCGAGCTGGGCAACCTCGGCACGCCGCTGGAGGTCCGCACGACCTGGGGCATCGGCCGGAACGTGCTCAACGCCGAGGACGCCACCGTCGCCTTCTTCAAGAACGTGCTCGACGAGGTGCTGGAGCTGTTCCCCAGCCCGTACGTGTGCGTGGGCGGCGACGAGTGCCGCAAGGAGCAGTGGCGGGAGAGCCCGTCGGCCCAGCGCCGGATCAGGGAGCTGGGCCTGCGGGACGAGGAGGAGCTGCAGAGCTGGTTCATCCACCAGTTCGACGACTTCCTGGCCGCCCGGGGACGCCGCCTGGTCGGCTGGGACGAGATCCTGGAGGGCGGGCTGGCGCCCGGGGCGGTGGTGGCGTCCTGGCGCGGCGACCTCGGGGCGGTGGCCGCCGCCCGGCGCGGGCACGACGTCATCAACTGCTCCAACACCCAGGTCTACTTCGACTACCGCCAGGGGCCGGGGGAGGACGAGCCGGTGCCGTTCGGGACCGTGCTGGCGCTGGAGGACGTCTACGCCTTCGAGCCCGTGCCCGCGCAGCTGCGCGACGACCCGGCGGCGGAACGGGTGCTCGGCGCGCAGTGCGGGGTCTGGACGGAGCTGATCGACTCCAACCGGCGGGTCGACTACATGGTCTTCCCCCGGCTGGCGGCCTTCGCCGAGACCGTCTGGGGGCCGCCCGGACGCGACCTGGAGGACTTCCGCGCGCGGCTGGCGGGCCACCTGCAGCGGCTGGCGGCGATCGGGGTGGAGTACCGGCCGGAGTCGGGGCCGCTGCCCTGGCAGACCAGGCCCGGCGTGCCCGGACGGCCGGAGGACCCGAAGGAGTGGCAGGCCACCATCGACGCCTGGACCAGCAACCTGCGGGACCTCGCGTGAGGTCCCTGGAGCCGCCGTCGGGCGGCCGGGTGCTGAGCTGGCCGGGCTGCGAGAACGTGCGCGACCTCGGCGGGCTGCCGACCGAGGACGGCGGCCGGATCCGGTGGGGCGCGCTGGTGCGGGGGGACCGTCCGAGGGGCACGGCCGTCCCGGCGCTGCGGGCGCACGGGATCCGGCTCGTCGCCGACCTCCGGCTGGCCGCCGAGTGCGAGGCCGACCCCGGTCCCGACGTGCCGGGCCGCCGCCACCTGCCCGTCCTGCGGGACGAGGACACCGTCCTGGAGGCGCTGGACGACACCCTGCCCGGCATCTACCGGGTGATCCTCGACCGGGGCGCCGCCCGGTTCGCCGCCGTCCTGTCGGCCGTCGCCCACGCGCCGGACGGGGGCGTCCTGCTGCACTGCCACTCCGGCAAGGACAGAACCGGGCTGGCGGTCGCGCTGGCCCTCTCGCTGGCCGGCGTCTCCCGGCAGGAGATCGCCGCCGACTACGCCATGACGGCCGTCTGCCTGCGCCTCGACGAGCACCTGGCCGCCCTGGACGGCGACTCGGGGCGGGCCAGGGCGCTGCGCCTGTTCGCCGAGGTCACCGCGGACACCATGCTGGCCGCCCTGGCCCACCTGGACGACCGGCACGGCGGCGCGCAGGCGTACCTGCTGGCCGGCGGCCTGCCACCGGGCGACCTGGCGCTGCTCCGGGCCCGCCTGGTGGACCGCTAGGCGGCCCGGACGGGGGATCAGCCCGTACGGCCCCAGAAGTCGTACGGGTCCCGGCCCGGGCGGAAGCCGTGCGCCCGGGCCAGCTCCGCCGCCTCCCGGAACCGGCGCGCGACGACGGACGGCTCGTGGGCGTCGCTGCCGAACGTCACGGCCTGCCCGCCCTCCTCCCGCCACCACCCGAGCAGCGTCGTGTGCAGCGGCAGGACCGTGTTGATCTCCAGCGCCCGGCCCGACCCGGCGGTCACCCGCAGCGCGTGCCGGAACTCCTCCTCGAAGGCGGCCGGGTCGAACGGCCCGGCCGCCTGCGGCCAGTAGCGGACCGGGTAGTCGACGTGGGCCAGCACGGCGAACACGTCGCTGCCCGCGACCAGCTCGGGGATCTCGGCCAGGTAGTCCCGGATCACCTGGGCGGCGGCGCTGCGGGCGTACAGGCCGGGCGGCTCGCAGAACCCGTCGCCGGCGGGCAGGCTGTGCAGGGAGCCGAGCACCCGGTCGAAGCGCCCGGCGGCGAGCACGCGGGCGACCTCCCCGGCGTGCCGGTGCGGCTCGCCCAGCTCCAGGCCGCTCAGGATGCGCAGCTGCGGGAAACGCTCGCGGCACCGCTCGACCGCCTCCAGGTAGCCCGCGGCGTCGAAGGCCGGGGGAGGGAGGTGACCGTCCGGCGTCGTCAGCGCGAGCAGGTGGTCGTGGCCGTCGAGGGCGCCGGGGTCGACCGTCCAGACGGTGTGGTCGACGTGCTCGGTGAAGGCGATGGCGGGCAGGCCGAGCTCCACCGCCCGCGCGCAGGAACGCTCCATGTCGCCCTTCGGGGCGTCCCAGGACCATTCGCTGTGCACATGGCTGTCGGCGGGCAACGTCATGGGGCTCACTCCTCGGAGGGTAGGAGAAGATCGTCACGACTGTACCCCGCGAGCGTTCCGGCGTCCCGGGGGTGCGGCCGCCTCGGGGAAGAGGTCTGATCTGCCGTGAGATGCTGGCTTTCGTGACGACGACCGAGCCCGCCGGGCCCGCCCCGCGCCGCGGGCGCGGCCGACCCGGCTACGACCAGGCCGCGATCCTGCGCGCCGCGGTGGAGCTGTTCAACCGCAGGGGATACGACGCCACCAGCATGGGAGACCTGGCCAAGGAGCTCGGCCTGACCAAGCCGGCCATCTACCACCACGTCACCAGCAAGGAGCAACTGCTCGGCCAGGCCCTCGACGACGCCCTCGACGAGCTCACCGCCGCCGTCACCGCCGCCACCCGCGACGCCGCCGGCCGCACGGCCTACGAACGCCTGCGCGAGGTCGTGCGGCGCAGCGTCGAGGTGCTGGTCGCCCACCAGCCGAGCGTCACGCTCCTGCTCCGGGTGCGCGGCAACAGCCCGGTCGAGCTGGCCGCGCTCGAACGCCGCCGCTGGCTCGACGACCGCCTCGCCGCGCTGGTCGCCGACGCCGTCGCCGAGGGCGCGCTGCGCGACGACGTGCCGCCCGCCCTGGTCAGCCGGCTGCTGTTCGGCATGGTCAACTCGCTGGTGGAGTGGTACCGCCCGGACGGCGCCTACGACCGGGCGATGGTCGCCGACGCCGTCACCGCGATCGCCTTCGACGGCCTGGCCGGGCACGCGCCCGGGGCTCACCAGGTGTAGAACCCCTGGCCCGTCTTGCGGCCGAGATGCCCGGCGGCCACCAGGTCGCGCAGGATCCGCGGCGGCTCGAACCGCGGGCCGAGCTCGCGGGCCAGGTGCTCGGCGATCGCGAGCCGCACGTCCAGGCCCACCACGTCGGTGGTGCGCAGCGGGCCCGTCGGGTGGCGGTAGCCGAGGGTCATGGCCGTGTCGATGTCGGCCGCGCTCGCCACGCCCTCCTCCAGCATCCGCATCGCCTCCAGGGCCAGGCAGACGCCGAGCCGGCTGCTGGCGAAGCCCGGCGAGTCGGCCACCGTGACCGGCGTCCTGCCGAGCGCCCGCGTCCACTCCTGGGCCAGCTCGACCAGCTCGGGGTCGGTCCGCGGGCCGACGACGACCTCGATGAGGTCGCTGACCGGGACGGGGTTGAAGAAGTGCAGCCCGATGAAGCGCTCCGGCGCGGCCAGGCCGGCCGCGAGCCCGCCGATCGACAGGCTGCTGGTGTTCGTGGCCAGGACCGCGCCCGGCGCCTGCCGCTCGACCAGGGCGAACACCTGGGCCTTGAGCGCCGCGTCCTCCGGCACCGCCTCCACCACCAGCTCGCACGGGGCCAGCTCGGCCGGGTCGGCCGTCGTGCGCAGCCGGGCCAGGACGTCCGGGAGCGGGCTGCCCAGCCTGCCCTTCTCCGCGGCCTTGGCCAGGCTGCCGGTCACCCGTTCCAGGGCCTGGGCGGCGGCCCCCGGGTCGCTCTCCACGACGACGACCCGGCTGCCGGCGGCGAGGAAGGCGTGCGCGATGCCCGATCCCATCCGCCCGCCGCCGAAGACGCCGACGATGTGCGGCAGTGTCGATGGGGACGTCGATGGGGACGTCATGAGCGCCGCTCCTTCCGCCGGTCGAGGAACGCCGTCATGCGCGCGTGCTTCTCCTCGGTCTCGAACAGGACCGCCTGGGCCAGGTCGTCCACGAACGGGTGCGCGGCGCGCGGGGCGTGGAAGACGGCCTTGGTCAGCCGGGTGGCCAGCGGCGCCCGCGCCGCGATGCGGTCGGCCAGCCGGTGACCGGCGGCGAGCAGGTCCTCCGGCTCCACGACGTCGTTGAGCAGGTACACCGCCCGCGCCTCCTCGGCCGTCAGCACCCGGCCGGCGAGCAGGATCTCCTTGGCCAGCGGCTCCCCGACCAGCTCGGCCAGCCGCCAGGCGGCCCCGGCGGCGGCCAGGATGCCGAGGTCGGTCTCCGGGTTGCCGATCCGGGTGCGCGGCGTGCCGATCCGGAAGTCGCAGGCGTAGGCCAGCTCGGCCCCGCCGCCCAGGGCGTAACCGTCCACGAGGGCCACGGTCGGCATCGGCAGCCGGTGGATCCGGTCGAAGATCCTGGAGTTGATGCCGCGCAGCGCGTCGCCCCGGTCGCGGTCGCGGAGCTGGGCGATGTCCGCCCCGGCGGCGAAGGTCGTGCCCTCGCCGGTGAGCAGCACGACGCGCGGCTCGTCCTCGACGGCGGCGCACGCCTCGTGCAGCGCGGCGACCAGCTCCCGGTCGATCGCGTTGCGCACCTGCGGCCGGTTGAGCCGCCACACCACCCGGTCGGCGCCCTCCTCGACGATGAGGGTCATGGGCGCTCCGCCTGGGGAGCGCGGGCTTTCGTCACGGAAAACTCCTCTGCGTCGGGGTCAGGCGTCGTAGTCCACGGTGACACGGTCGCCGGCCGGGAACGTCTGGCAGGTGAGCACGAAACCGGCGTCCACCTCGGCCGGTTCGAGCGCGTAGTTGCGGCGCATGTCCGCCGCGCCCTCGCGGACCACCGCCCGGCAGGTGCCGCAGACCCCGCCCCGGCAGGCGAACGGCAGGTCCGAGCGGGTCTGCTGGGCGCCGTCGAGCAGGGTGGACTCGCGCGAGACGGTGGCGGTCGTGCGCCTTCCGTCGAGCACCGTCGTCAGCACGGTCGTCGCGCCCGCCGGCACGCCCTCGGGCCGCCTCGGCTGAGGCGGGGGAGCGTCGACGTAGAAGAGCTCGACGTGCACCTTCGCGGCCGGGACGCCCAGCTCGGCGAGCACCTGGCGGGCGTCCTCGACCATGCGCAGCGGCCCGCACAGCCAGACGTGGTCGAACGTCTCGATCGGCACCAGCTCGGTGAACAGCCGCCGCAGCCGGTCGCCGTCCAGCCGGCCGGAGAACAGCTCGACGTCGCGCGGCTCCCGGGAGAGCACGTGCACGAGCTGGAGGCGGGGGCCGTACCGGTTCTTCAGGTCGCCGAGCTCCTCGGCGAACATCACGGTGCGGCTGCTGCGGTTGCCGTACAGCAGCGACACCCGCGCGCCGGGATGGGTGAGCACCGTCGAGGCGACCGACATCATCGGGGTGATGCCCGACCCGGCCGCCACGCACAGGTGCCGCTCGCCCGCGCCGGGGTCGGCCTGCCAGGAGCCGGTGGGTGTCTGCACCTCGATCCGCGTGCCCGGCCGCACCTCGCGGACGAGCCAGGAGGAGAAGAGCCCGTCCGGGATCTCCCGGACGCCGATGCGCGGGGCGTCCCCGGCCGGGGCGCAGATCGAGTACGACCGCCGCTCCTCCCGCCCGTCCACGAAGCGGCGCAGGGTGAGCGACTGGCCCGCGCGGAAGGCGTACGCCTCGCGCAGCTCGCCGGGCACGGCGAAGGTGATCGCGGCGGCGTCCTCGCACAGGTGGTCGACCGCCGCCACGGTCAGCTCGTGGAAGGCGGCGTGCGCCCGGGCCGGCGCGGGCGCGAGCGTGGTCATCTCATATCTCCTTGACATGCTCGAACGGTTCCAGGCAGTCGGCGCAGGCGTAGAGGGCCTTGCAGGCGGTGGCGCCGAACTCGGAGGTCAGCCGGGTGGCCCGGGAGCCGCAGCGCGGGCAGGCCGGGGCGGTCCTGGCCGGGCCGAGCGTCAGCGGCACCGGCCCGGACGTGCGCCGGGCCGGTCCGGGCGCCGACAGTCCGGCGGCCCGCAGGGCGTCCCGGCCGCGCTCGGAGATCCAGTCGCTCGACCATGGCGGGTCGAGCACGACCCGCACCTCGACCCGCGGGAAACCCGCCGCCCGCAGCCCCTGGACGAGGTCGTCGCGCATGGTCGCCATGGCCGGGCAGCCGGTGTACGTCGGGGTGATCGAGGCGACCACGACCTCGCCGTCCGGGCCCGGCCGCAGCTCGACGCCGCGCAGCACGCCGAGGTCGGCCAGGGTGAGCATCGGCATCTCCGGGTCCCGCACCCGCTCCGCGACCCGGGCGGCGCGCTCGCGGGCGTCCCCGGGCGCGGGACCGGTGCGCTCGGCGGCGGTCACCAGCGGCCTGCCGGGTGGGCGCGGGCGACCGACTGCATGTCGGCGAGCAGGGCGGCCAGCGCCGGGGTGTGAACGCCGTCCCGGCCGCCGCCTCGGTTGCCGTCCGGCTCGTCGTCGGACGGAAGGGGCACGCCGCTCAGGGTGAACACGTGGCCGAGCACGGCGTCCACGTCGGCGCGCAGCGCGGCGGCCTCCACGGCGACGCCCGAGCGGGCGAGCGCGAGCTCGACGGGATGCGCGGTGACCAGCTCGGCCAGCAGCGGCCACAGCTCGCCGAGCGCGGCGTCGAGCCGGCGGCGCGACTCCTCGGTGCCCTGGGCCAGGGTGAGGAACCAGCGGCCCGCCCAGTCCCGGTGGTAGGCGACCTCCTTGACGCCCTTGGCGGCGACGGCGGCCAGCACCGTGTCCGCGCTCGCCGACAGCCGCTCCAGCAGCGCCAGCCGGGCCGTCGAGAACAGCAGCAGGCGCACGACGACGTGCGCGAAGTCGCCGTTCTCGACCTCGGCCAGCCACACGTTCCTGAACTGCCCGGCGTCGCGGAAGAACGCCAGCGCGTCCTCCGGCGGCACCGGCGAGCCCTCGGGCAGCGCGGGCACCACGCCGGGGTCGGCCGCGGCCGCCCGCGCCAGCAGCAGGCGCGCCTGCCCGAGCAGGTCGAGCGCCACGTTGGCGAGCGCGATGTCCTCCTCCAGGTCGGGCGCGCGGCTGCACCACTCCGTGAGCCGCTGCGACATGACCAGCGCGTCGTCGCCGAGCATGAGGCAGTACGCGGCCAGCTCGGCGGAGCCGACCCCGTCGGGCACGGTGGTGTCCACGCCCGCCAGCGGGTCCTCGAAGTCCGTGCCGAACGCCCACTGCGCGGAGTCCCCGCCGGTCAGGCCGTCGAAGATGCTCTCGTGGTCATCGCTCACGCTGGACCCCCTCTCACATGTGCGGGACGTCGCCCGGGATGTCGTAGAACGTCGGGTGCCGGTAGACCTTGTCGCCGCTCGGCGCGAACAGCGGGTCCTTCTCGTCCGGGCTGGAGGCGGTGATGGCGTCGGAGCGCACGACCCAGATGCTCACGCCCTCGTTGCGCCGGGTGTAGACGTCGCGGGCGTGCCGCAGGGCCATCGCGTCGTCGGGGGCGTGCAGCGACCCGACGTGCACGTGGTTGAGCCCGCGCTTGACCCGGACGAACACCTCGTACAGCGGCCATTCCCGCCGGTCGGCGCTCATCGGGCGCCCGCCCCGGCCGCCGTGCGGCTCGCGAACGCCGACGCGGCCTCGCGCACCCAGGCGCCGTCCTCGTGGGCGGCGCGGCGGTGGCGCATCCGCTGGGCGTTGCACGGCCCGTCGCCGCGGATGACCGCGGCCAGCTCCGACCAGTCCGGCTGCCCGAAGTCGTGGTGCCCGCGCTCCTCGTTCCAGCGCAGGTCGGGGTCGGGCAGCGTGACGCCGAGCGCCTTGGCCTGCGGGACCGTCATGTCGACGAACTTCTGGCGCAGCTCGTCGTTGGAGTTGCGCTTGATGCCCCAGGCCATCGAGCGCTCGCTGTTGGGGGAGCGGTCGTCGGGCGGGCCGAACATCATGAGGGAGGGCCACCAGAACCGGTTGACCGAGTCCTGGACCATCTCCCGCTGGGCCTCGGTGCCGCGCATCATCGTCATCAGCAGCTCGTAGCCCTGCCGCTGGTGGAAGGACTCCTCCTTGCAGATGCGGATCATCGCGCGCCCGTACGGGCCGTAGGAGGTGCGGCACAGCGGCACCTGGTTGCAGATGGCGGCGCCGTCCACGAGCCAGCCGATCGTGCCGACGTCGGCGTAGGACAGCGTCGGGTAGTTGAAGATCGAGGAGTATTTCTGCTTCCCGGCCAGAAGGAGTTCGGTCAGCTCGGCGCGGGAGACGCCCAACGTCTCGCACGCGGAGTACAAATAGAGGCCGTGCCCGGCTTCGTCCTGCACCTTGGCCAGCAGGATCGCCTTGCGGCGCAGCGACGGCGCACGCCCGATCCACTCGCCCTCCGGCTGCATGCCGATGATCTCGGAGTGCGCGTGCTGGGCGATCTGGCGGACGAGCGTCCTGCGGTACGCCTCCGGCATCCAGTCGCGGGGCTCGATCCGGTCGTGACCCGCGATGGTCGCGTCGAAGGCGGACTGCAGCCGCTCCTCCAGGTCCGGCTCCGCCGGCGTGGTGGTCATCGTCCCTCCGAGACATCGGTCTTATTTACTTATCGCTCGGTCAGTAATACGGTTGCATGAGTCGGGGCTTCCGCGCAAGAGAGGAGACAGCGTGAGCGCGCTGCTGGAGAGCTACGCCGCCGGACGATGGTTCCGCGCGTCGGACGACGGGGAACCCTTGCTCGACGCCGCGACGGGCGAGGAGGTCGCGCGGATCTCCAGCCGGGGGCTGGACGTCGCCGCCATGGTCAGGCACGCCAGGGACACCGGCGGCCCGGCGCTGCGGGCCCTGACCTTCCACGAGCGGGCCGCCCTGCTCAAGGCGCTGGCCAAGCACCTGCTCGAAGGCAAGGACGCGCTGTACGCCCTGTCCACGCGCACCGGCGCCACCTCCCGCGACACCATGGTCGACGTCGACGGCGGCATCGGCACCCTGTTCAGCTACGCCAGCAAGGGCGTGCGCGAGCTGCCCAACGACACCGTCTTCCTCGACGGCGGCCTGGAACGCCTGGGCAAGGGCGGCACCTTCGCCGGCCAGCACCTCTACACCTCGCGGCCGGGCGTAGCCGTGCAGATCAACGCCTTCAACTTCCCCGTCTGGGGCATGCTGGAGAAGCTGGCCCCGGCCTTCCTCGCCGGGCTGCCCTCGATCGTCAAGCCCGCCGCCCAGACCGCCTACCTCACCGAGCTGGCCGTCCGGCAGATCATCGAGTCCGGCATCCTGCCGGAGGGGACGCTCCAGCTCCTGGCCGGCAGCCCCGACGGGCTGCTCGACGAGCTGACCGTCCAGGACTCCGTCGCCTTCACCGGCTCGGCCCACACCGCCGGCATCCTGCGCCGCCACCCGAACGTGCTCGACGGCGGCGTCGTGCTCGGCGTCGAGGCCGACTCGCTCAACTGCTCGATCCTCGGCCCCGACGTGCGCCCGGACGATCCGGAGTTCGACCTGTTCGTCAAGGGCGTCGTCACCGAGATGACGGTCAAGGCGGGCCAGAAGTGCACGGCCATCCGCCGCGTGCTCGTGCCGGCGAACCTGGCGGACCAGGTGACCGAGGCGCTGGCCGCGCGCCTGTCGTCGATCACCGTCGGCGACCCGCGCAACCCCGGCGTGCGCATGGGCCCGCTGGCCAGCCTGGGCCAGCGCGAGGAGGTGCGCAAGGCGGTCGAGGCGCTGCGGGCCGGCGCGGAGGTCGTCCACGGCGACCCGCGCGGCGCGTCCCTGCTGGAGGGCGACCCCGAGCGCGGCGCGTTCATGACCCCGCTGCTGCTGCGCGCCCGCCCCGGCGCCGCCGAGCCGCACGACGTGGAGCCGTTCGGGCCGGTCGCGACCGTGCTCGCCTACGACGGCGTCGAGGAGGCGGTCGCCCTGGCCGCGCGCGGCAAGGGCAGCCTGGTCGCCTCCGTCGCCACCCACGACCCGCAGGTGGCGCGGTCCGTCGTGCTCGGGCTCGCGCCCTGGCACGGCCGGGTCCTGGTCCTCGACCGCGACGACGCCAAGGAGTCCACCGGGCACGGCTCGCCGCTGCCGGTCCTCGTCCACGGCGGCCCCGGGCGGGCCGGCGGCGGCGAGGAGCTGGGCGGCGTGCGCGGCGTCCTGCACCACATGCAGCGCACCGCCGTCCAGGGCTCGCCGGACCAGCTCACCGCGATCACCGGCCGCTGGACGACCGGCTCGGCCCGCGCCGACTCCGGCGTCCACCCCTTCCGCAAGTCGCTGGCCGAGCTGCGGGTGGGCGACACGATCGCCTCCGCGCCGCGCACGGTCTCGCTCGCCGACATCGAGCACTTCGCCGAGTTCACCGGCGACACCTTCTACGCCCACACCGACCCCGAGGCCGCCGCCCGCAACCCGCTGTTCGGCGGCATCGTCGCGCACGGCTACCTGGTGGTGTCCCTGGCCGCCGGGCTGTTCGTGGACCCGGCGCCCGGCCCGGTGCTGGCCAACTTCGGCGTCGACGGGCTGCGCTTCCTCACCCCGGTCAAGGCCGGCGACGCCATCGCCGTCGCGCTGACCGTCAAGCAGATCACGCCGCGCAGCGGCGCCGACTACGGCGAGGTGCGCTGGGACGCCACCGTGACCAACCAGGACGGCGTCCCGGTCGCCACGTACGACGTGCTGACCCTGGTGGCCAAGACCTGGCCGGAGGGCTGACGTGGACGACACCCCGGTCCTGCTCGAACGCGACGGCGCCGTGGCCGTCGTGACGCTCAACCGTCCCGACCACCGCAACGCGCTGAACGACGGGCTCAAGCAGGCCCTGCGCCGGGCGCTGGAGGAGGTCGCCGCCGACGACTCGGTCAGGGCCGTGCTGCTGACCGGCGCGGGCCGTGCGTTCTGCGTCGGCCAGGACCTCGCCGAGCACGCCGAGGCCCTGCGCGCCGATCCCGGCCACGCCTTCGACACCGTCGAGGCGGACTACGCGCCGGTCGTCCGGCTCCTGGCCACGATGCCCAAGCCGGTCGTCGCCGCCGTCAACGGCGCCTGCGTGGGCGCCGGGCTGGCCTTCGCGCTCGCCTGCGACCTGCGCGTCCTGGCCGAGGACGCCAAGCTGGCCACGGCGTTCACGGGGATCGGGCTCACCTGCGACTCCGGCCTGTCGGCGACGCTGACGCGGGCGGTCGGCGAGTCCAGAGCCAAGGAGCTGGTGCTGCTCGGCGAGCCGTTCGGGGCCGCGCAGGCGGTCGCGTGGGGCGTGTCGGGGCGGGTGGTGCCCGGGGCCGAGGTGTGCATGGCGGGACGCGAGCTGGCCGCCCGGCTGGCGGCCGGGCCGACCGCGGCCTATGCCGAGTCCAAGCGGCTCATCGCGCAGGGGTGGGAGCAGGGCCTCGGCGCGGTGCTCGCCGAGGAGGCCCGCGCGCAGGCCCGCCTCGGACTGACCGCCGACCACGCGGGCGCGGTGGAGGCGTTCCTCGCCAAGCGCAGGCCGACCTTCGGAGGGCGCTGAACGAGGGCGCTGAACGAGGGCGCTGAACGAGGGCGCTGAAGGAGGGCTCGGAGTGGGGGCTCGGAGCGGGGGCTCAGCTGTCGTGGGCCCCCCATTCCGCGCCCCGGCCGCGGGCCTCTTCGAACACCAGCCAGGTCCGGGTGGCCCGCACCCCCGGGATGTCCTGGATGCGTTCCAGCACGACGTGCCGCAGCGCGGCGTTGTCCGGCGTCCTGACCAGCACCAGGACGTCGTAGTCGCCGCCGACCATGGCGAAGTGCTCCACGTACGGCGTCTCGCGCAGCCGTGCCGTGACCTGGCGCCAGGAGTTCTGCTCGATCGTCACCGACACGTACGCGCTGGTGCCCAGGCCCGCCCGGTGGGGCGCCAGCTCGGCGGTGAAGCCGGTGATCACGCCGTCGTCCATCAGCCGGGTGAGCCGGGCGTAGACGTTGGCGCGCGAGACGTGCACGCGTTCGGCCAGGGTGCGCATCGACATCCGGCCGTCGCGCAGCAACTCGGCGATGATCGCCCGGTCCACTCCGTCCAGGTTTGCTGCCGAACGTCCCGGCCAGCCGCCCTCGACACCCTCGTTGGCTGACAATTGGCCCTCCCTTAGTCCCATATAAAGCCGTTTGTCGCTCATCATGCCTGATGTCTTGAACGGATGGCTCCAAGAGCGGACGCTTTCCCTCACAAACGTCCAGAGAAAGTGAGCGTCGCCATGTCCGTGAGGAGGAGTCCCCAGACGGTCGACGGCCTGCTGCCCTCACCAGAGCCGGTGCGCTTCGTCGCCGAGGACGGCACCGCCGTCGAGCCGCCCGCCGGGTACGCGGAGCCCGCCGGGGAGCACCTGGTGGAGGCGTACCGGCGGATGGTCCTGGGCCGCCGCTTCGACCGCCAGGCGACCGCGCTGACCAAGCAGGGCCGGCTGGCCGTCTACCCCTCCAGCCGCGGCCAGGAGGCCTGCCAGATCGCCGGCGTGCTCGCGCTGCGCGAGGACGACTGGCTGTTCCCCACCTACCGCGACTCGGTCGCGCTCGTCTCCCGCGGCCTCGACCCGGTCGAGGTGCTCACGCTGCTGCGCGGCGGCTGGCACTGCGGTTACGACCCCGCCGCCACGCGCGTAGCCCCCCAGTGCACGCCGCTGGCCACCCAGACGATCCACGCGGTCGGCATGGCCGAGGCCATGCGCCGCAAGGGCGAGGACGGCGTCGTCATGGCCTTCATCGGCGACGGCGGCACCAGCGAGGGCGACTTCCACGAGGCGCTCAACTACGCCGCGGTGCTGCGCGCCCCCGTCGTGTTCTTCGTCCAGAACAACAAGTACGCCATCTCCGTCCCGCTGGCCAAGCAGAGCGCGGCCCCGGCGCTGGCCTACAAGGGCATCGGCTACGGCATCCCCTCCGAGCAGGTGGACGGCAACGACCTCGTCGCCGTGCTGTCGGTCCTGACCGCCGCCGTGACGCACGCCAGGACCGGCGGCGGCCCGTTCCTCGTCGAGGCGCACACCTACCGCATGGACCCCCACACCAACGCCGACGACCCCACCCGCTACCGCGAGAGCCAGGAGGTCGAGCAGTGGGAGTCGGCCGACCCGCTGGCCCGGCTGGAGACCTACCTGCGCGGGCGCGGCCTGCTCGGCGCCGAGGACGTCGCCGGCGCGCACCAGGCCGCCGAGGAGTACGCCGCCCGCCTGCGCGAGGCGATGAACGCCGACCCCGAGGCCGACCCCTTCGAGCTGTTCGACCACGTCTTCGCCGAGCCGACGCCCCAGCTGCACGAGCAGCGGGCCCTGCTGGCGTCCGAGCTGACCGCGCGGGAGGACTGACATGACCGCGAAGCTGACCATGGCCCAGGCGTTGAACGCCGCCCTGCGCGACGCCCTGCGCGAGGACGAGCGCGTCCTCGTCTTCGGCGAGGACGTCGGCCCGCTCGGCGGCGTCTTCCGCGTCACCGACGGGCTCACCAAGGAGTTCGGCGAGGAGCGCTGCTTCGACACGCCGCTGGCCGAGGCGGGGATCGTGGGCCTGGCCGTGGGCCTGGCCATGGGCGGCTTCCGCCCGGTGATCGAGATGCAGTTCGACGCCTTCGCCTACCCGGCCTTCGAGCAGATCGCCTCGCACGTGGCCAAGCTGCGCAACCGCACCCGCGGGCGGCTGTCGCTGCCGATCGTGATCCGGATCCCGTACGCGGGCGGCATCGGCGGCGTCGAGCACCACTGCGACTCCAGCGAGGCGTACTACGCCCACACGCCGGGGCTCAAGGTCGTGACGCCCGCGACGGCCGACGACGCCTACTGGCTGCTGCGCGACGCCGTCGCCGACCCCGACCCAGTGATCTTCATGGAGCCCAAGCGGCTGTACTGGTCCAAGGAGGAGACCTCCCTCGCGGACCGCCGCGCCGCCGGGTTCGGCCGGGCCGCCGTCCGCCGCGAGGGCCGCGACGCGACGCTCGTCGCCTACGGGCCCAGCGTGCCCGTGGCGCTCCAGGCCGCCGAGGCCGCCGCCCGGGACGGGCTCTCGCTGGAGGTGGTCGACCTGCGGACGATCGTCCCGTTCGACGACGAGACCGTGGTGGCCTCCGTGCGCAGGACGGGGCGCTGCGTGGTGATCCAGGAGGCCCAGGGGTTCGCCGGGGTGGGGGCGGAGATCGCCGCCCGCGTGCAGGAGCGGTGCTTCCACTCGCTGGCCGCGCCGGTGCTGCGCGTCACCGGGTTCGACATTCCGTACCCGCCGCCCATACTCGAACACTCCCACCTCCCGGACGTCGACCGCGTCCTCGACGCCGTGGACCGGCTCCAGTTCGACGACCAGCCCGACCTGCTGCACCTCACCCGGGAGGCGTCATGACGGCGACCGCCGCGCGGCAGGTGTTCCGGCTGCCGGACCTCGGCGAGGGCCTGACCGAGGCCGAGATCGTCGAGTGGAAGGTGGCCGTGGGGGACACGGTGGAGATCGACCAGATCGTGGTGGAGGTGGAGACCGCGAAGGCGGCGGTGGAGGTGCCCGTGCCGTACGCGGGGACCGTCCTGCGGTTGCACGCCGAGGCGGGCGCGGTCGTGGCGGTGGGGGAGCCGCTCATCGAGGTCGGGGACGCGCAGGAGGACCCGGCGGCGGCGCGGTACCGGGAGGAGGAACGCGCGGGCTCGGGCAACGTCCTGATCGGCTACGGCACCACCGGCACCCCCCACAAGAGCCGCCGCCGCCCCCGCCGCACCAACCCGGCTCCCTCCACCCCGGCACCCGCACCCGCTTCGGGATCGGGCCCCGCACCGGCGCCCGCACCCGCTTCGGGATCGGGTCCCGCACCGGCACCCGCGCTGGAGGCGGTTGCTTCTCCGTCCCCGGGCGGGTCGGAGCGTGCGCCTCGGGTGATCTCGCCGCTGGTGCGCCGGATGGCGCGCGAGCACGGCGTGGACCTCGCCGCCGTCCTTCCCACGGGACCGCACGGCGTCATCCTCCGCCGGGACGTCGAACACGCCATCGCCAACCCGGGCGCCAACCCGGGCGCCAACCCGGGCGCCAACCCGGGCGCCAACCCGGGCGCCAACCCGGGCGCCGACCCGGGCGCCGACCCGGGCGCCGACTCCGGCGCGACCCCTGAGGCCCCGTCCGCCGACCAGGCGGCGTCTCCGGCGGCCCCCGCGTCTCGGGTGGCCCTGGTGGCGGAGCGCATCCCTCTGCGCGGCCTGCGCCGTACGGTCGCCGACAAGCTGACCCGCAGCCGCACCGAGATCCCCGACGCCACCACCTGGGTGGACGTGGACGCCACCGACCTGCTCGCCATCCGCGACACCCTCCGGCGGACCACCCCGGACCTGGGCATCGGCCTGCTGGCACTCCTGGCCCGAGCCTGCGTGGCCGGCCTGCTCCGCTTCCCCGAGCTGAACTCCTCGGTCGACACCGACCGGGCCGAGATCGTCCGCCACGGCCACATCAACCTGGGCTTCGCCGCCCAGACCGAACGCGGCCTCGTCGTGCCGGTGGTCCGCGACGCGCACCTCATGACCACCGCCGGCCTGGCCGCCGAGCTGACCCGCCTGACGGCACTGGCCCGCTCGGGCAGCCTGCCCCCGTCCGCGCTGACGGGAGGCACGTTCACCCTCAACAACTACGGCGTCTTCGGCGTGGACGGCTCCACCCCCATCATCAACCACCCGGAGGCGGCGCTCCTGGGGGTGGGCCGCGTGATCGACCGCCCCTGGGTGCACGACGGCGCTGTGGTCCCCCGCAAGATCACCCAGCTGTCCTTCACCTTCGACCACCGCGTCTGCGACGGCGGCGCGGCGGGCGGCTTCCTGCGCTTCGTCGCCGACTGCGTGGAGAACCCCGCCGTGCTGCTCGCCCACGTCTAGCAGCACGCCTTCCAGGCGGGCGTACGTCACCCGGTGGGTCCAAGGGCGGCAACCCTCGGGCCCACCGGACACCGAGCCCTCTCACGCTCACGACGGTGGAGAAGCTCGACTCACGCCACCGATCATTGTGCTGGGCGCTCTGAGCGCACCACTCTGAGTCCATCGAGCGCTGCCGTCCGTGAGGCGGACGCCCGGCCTCGACGCCAGACGCCGGCATGGAGGAGGAGCCCGATGCCTGATCCCACCTCGACAGACCCGTGGTCCACGATCGGCGAGCTGGTGGCGTGGCTGGACCGTAACAACGGCCGGGACCCTCACGAACTCACGCTGCGCGTCATGAAGATCGGCGAGGAGTTCGGCGAGGCGGTCGAGGCCCGTATCGGGGAACTCGGCCAGAACCCGCGCAAACCCGCCTCCCACACCCGCCAGGACCTCGCCGACGAGTTGTGCGACGTGATCGTGACGGCAATGGTGGCCCTCACCTCCGTCGTCGACGACCCGCGGGCTGTGTTCGAGGCGAAGCTGCGGAAGATCGCCGACCGCGTCTCAGCGCTGGAGGTTGAGCGCGCCTGACCTTCCCCGGCGAGCCGTACAAGCCGCCGCTCTGGCGCTCGCCGCACGGCTCGCACCTGCGTAGTGCCTCACCGCCGTGTCCGACGGCTGCCTTCGCCGACATCCCGCGAGCCCAGGTATGGGCCTGCGCCTGCATCTGCGCCTGGCTGTCACGCGCCAGGAGCCCGGTAGGCCACATCCATCCGGGTGGCTTCGTCGACCTCCTCCGCCGTCAGCAGGGCGACCGTTGTCGTCCGCACCGCCCCGGACGCCGACACCGCCATCCCCAACGCCGCCGACGCCGCGTTGCTCGGCAGGTCGACGACCACGAACGTGTCCGTCTCGCCGAACGCGAAGTACATCTGCTCGACCCGTCCGCCCAGGCTTTCCACCAGGCGATCCACCGCTTGCCGGCGTCCGGTGCCACCGTCCCGCAGCACGCCGCGGAGACCCTCTGTGGTGTACGTGGACTGGATCAGATATTTGGGCATGGTCGAGTTCCTCTTCTCGTGCCGCCGCCCCGGTGCGAGGTGGCGGTCGCGGGTCACGAGGTCGGAATTCTCGGCTCCGGATGAAGGTAATCCCACCGGTAGTGCTGGGTTTGCCCTGCGGCCCTCGACACCGGCCGACGCCGCCGTCTAGGCCGAGACCGTCAGCACCACGATCACCACCCCGAGCGTCAGGTCGAGCGCGGCGCAGAACTCGGCCATCGACCGGACCACCACCTTGTTCCTGCGCCAGAGGACCACGTCCAGAACGGCATGCCCGACCAGCGCCACGGCGACCAGGCAGCCTCCGACCGCAGGCGACAGGGACAGCGCGGCCACCGACACCGCCCCGAAGACCAGCATCGCGGGAACCTGCGCCGCGACGAGCGTCGGCCTCCTCACCAGCCCGCCCGCCAGGCCGACGAGCGCGACGCACACCGCACCCCCGACCAGCCCCGGCCACGGCGCCAGCCCGAGCAGCCGCAGCACCGCCACCGCCACCACGGACGCCCCGAACAACGGCCAGGCCACCTCCGGCCTGCCGGTCACCGCCGTGGCGAGGTAGACGAGCGCGGCGAGGAACACCACAAGGGCCGCGTCCCGCCCGTCCTCCAGCCCGAGGACATTGAAGACCATGAAAGCCACGCCCAGCACCGTGGGCCAGCGACGTGCGACGGCCATGAGCGCCCGGCCGGTGGGGGAGCGCTCCTGCGAGCCGCCTTGCGCGGACGACATCTCAACCATGACCCGACTCTCCCGCGCCGCCTCCGCCCACCTTGAGGTCGAACACCCTGAACGTCCAGAATCCTGCGATCCCGGTCCGCCCACCACACGTTCACCCCGCCGACCGCGTGGGTGAAGCAGACGGCCCTGAGGTGACGGACGCCTGTGAGGGGAGGCGGTCCGCCGTCAGGCGGGCCCGACCGACCGCAGCCAGACCGCCGCCGAGTACGGGCCGGTGAAGCGGAGCACGCGCAGGGGAGCGAAACGCGGATCACGGGTGCGCCGCCGGATCTCCGCCTGTCGCGCCGCGTGCTGCGACCAGGCCCACCACGCCGGATGATCACTCTGGAACCATCCGGCGACCGTCTCCCGATTGCCGTTGAAGACGGGTTCGCGCAGAACCGTCCTGCGCAGCGAGCGCCGCAGGACCCGCGGCATGACGACCCGGCGCGGATAGTCCAGCCAGACGATGGTGTCGGCGCGTTCCCACAGCAGGTCGCGCACCTCCGGGTAGCCGAAGGAGTCGAAGATCCACGCCGGGGTCCCGGCGATCTCGGCGACCCGCTCCGGGAACGCCTCGTCCACGGCCCAACCCGGTCCGGCGAAGTACAGGCCGTCCATCTCGTGACAGGGCACGCCAATCCGGTTGCTCAGTGCGCGCGCGAGCGTCGACTTGCCCGCCCCGCTGATGCCCGCCACCAGAATCCGCCGCATCCCGGCAGGCTAGCGCAGCCGTACCCGCCGAGCCCGCCGTGCTGCCAGGCCGTTCGAACGCGCACGACGCCTTCCCGCGCCCCTGCCGAGCGACGACCCGCCCCTCACCGAGGGTCCTGACCGGACAGACTCCTCGACGGTGACGTGACGAGACAGCCTGCACGAGCAGTAACCCGGGCTCCGGATCCTGCTTGACATTTGGCTGGACCACGAGCCGTGCATGACACCGGCTGGACCACGGATCGTGCATGGCACCGGCTGGACCACGGATCGTGCGTGGCACCGGCTGGACCATGGATCGTGCGTGGCACCGGCTGGACCATGGATCGTGCGTGGCACCGGCTGGACCATGGATCGTGCGTGGCACCGGCTGGACCACAGAGCGGGTGCGTGGCACCGGCCAGACCACGGTCTGACAACCCGTGGTAGGACTTCCCCGCTCCAAGATCAGACCCTGGTCCGACGCGCTCCCGACCCCCGCGCCGCAATCATGACCGCATGCCGAAACCCCTCGCCACGATCCTGGCCGCCCTGCTGGCGATCGCCGGCCAACCCGCCATGGCCACCGCCACCCCGAGCGCCGAGACCCGACCCGGCAGCGAGAGCCCAGCCCGTCCCTCCTCGGTCACCCCATCCGCCATGACCGCCGGAACCTCACTGACCTGGCAGCCCTGCCCCAACGACAAGATCGGCATGGAGTGCGCCGACCTCCAGGTCCCGGTCGACTGGCGCAAGCCCGACGACCGCAAGATCACACTGAAGCTGGGCAGGCTGAAAGCGACCGGCGCCTCCGAAGGGTCGGTCCTGGTCGCCTACGGCGGCCCGGGAGGCCCCGGCATCGCCACCACCGCAGCCGTCCCCGACTGGTGGGCCCGGCTGCGCGAGCGCATGGACATCGTCACCTGGGACACCCGCGGCTACGGCGAGCAGTTCGGCGGCCTGAGCACCGGCCTGGCGTGCGTCTGGACCCGCATCCCCATCCCGGAAGCCCCGCATGACGACGCCGGCTTCGGCCGCCTGTCCGACACCAACCGCGGCTTCGCCGAGGCATGCCGCCACCAAGACCCCCAACTGTTCGCCAACATGAGCTCCGCCGACCAGGCCAGAGACATGGAGGCGATCAGAAAGGCCCTGGGCGGCGCGAAGCTCAACTACTACGGCGCCTCCTACGCGGGCTTCTACGGCCAGGACTACGCCCGCCTCTTCCCCGACCAGATCCGCACGATGGTCCTCGACGGCACCTGGAACCACAGCCCCGCCGACTGGTCGCGCGAGCTGGAGGAGATGGCGAAGTCCAACGAGCAGTCCATGCGGCGCTTCTTCACCTGGTGCGCCACCCACGACTGCCAAGACATACCCGGCCTCTGGCACAAGCTGACCGAACGAGCCCGCCGCAAGCCCATCCCCACCACGACGGCCAACATGGCCTACAACGCCCGCGACCTGCAGTCCCTCGCCCTCTTCATGGCCCGCCAAGGAGCCCCCGCCTGGCCCGCCCTGGCACGCGCGATCCGCAAGGCGGCCGGGCAGGGCGACGCCTCCGACTTCGTCCCAGCCCGTGGGGCCCGCTACCCCGACCAGACCACCCCCGTCACCGAATGCCTCGACTGGCCGCGCGCCACGACCCTCAAGGAACTGGCCAGCACCGACGCCCGCCTCCGCAAGCTCGCCCCTCTCACCGGCACCGCCAACACGCTGGCCTCGGCGACCCTCACCTGCATCGGCTGGCCGGCCCCGGTCACCAACCCGCCCGCTCCCCTCCCGAAGGGCGTGCCTCCCGTCCTGGGAGCAGGTGCCTGGGGCGAGTCGGACGCGGTCGAACGTGCCCTGGCCGCCGTCCCCGGCAGCGTCACCATCCGCCACGACGGCCCCGGTCACACCCTCTACGGCTTCAACCCCTGCGCCCGCGACCTGATGAACCGCTACTTCACCGACCTGACCCTGCCGCCGCCGAACACCCAATGCTGACCACCTCGACCCCGCCGGTAGGCAGCCATCAGGGCGAACGGGAACGTCCTCGCCCCATGCTTCAGCCGGAGCGGTTCGGCTCCCGAGCCCGAGAAGCCCGAGCGCGAAGGGAAGGACCGAGTCCTGCTGGGCCAGTACGCCAGCCGCAGTCGGCGATCTTCAACTCGTCCGGACGGGGCTCTGCGGCGCCCGGTGGAACTCGATGCTCACGAACCGGCCGTCGTCAAAGCCGAGGCGTGCACCGTCGCAGTGCGCGAACGGCGTCCCCCAGGAGTCGTGTGAAGCGTCCGGAAAGCACGCCGCCAACGCCAGCTCGATCGCCCCTCCATGCCCGACCAGGAGCGCCGAGCAGCCCTCCGCGACGTCGCGGACCGTGTCCACCCAGATCGCTCGGTGGGTCTCGGCCACGGTCGCCGCCTCCCGACCCTCCCGGATGATCTCCGAGAGCCGCCGGTAGGGCTCGGTCCAGCCCCATTGCGCGTGCCGAGCGATCTCTCCCGGCACATAACCCGACGGCATCTCCATGGTGTCGTCGACGGCGAAACCCATCGCGACAGCGGTCTCGACGGCCCGAGGAGACGAACTGGTGACCACCCGCCCGTAGGGACCGACTCCGGAGCCGATGAAGCGGGCGAGGGCAATGCCGTCACCCGACAGGTGTGACCCACGGCCACGTGCCGCGCCCTTCTTGGTCAAGCTGTGTCGGCGCACGTCGAGCCAGCGCACTTGGCGTCCTCCTGCAACGGTGTTCCGGTGGGCAAGGGGGGGAGACGCGTGCGGCCACCGCGATCACCGAACGGTGTGCTGACAACCAAAGATCATGTGGCCGCAGGCCATAGCGTAGCCGCGCCCAGCCGAGCAAAGGACTGCGAAGATCCATCGGCGAAGGGCGAAGGGCGAAGGGCGAAGGGCGAAGGGCGAAGGGCGAAGGGCGAAGGGCGAAGGGCGAAGGGCGAAGGGCGAAGGGGAGGTGGTGAGGGGCGGCTGTCACGCGGACCTCGGCCCGGCCCCAGCGCGCCGACCAGCGGCGGACTCAGGCTGCCGCGGAAGTCGCACAAGGGGGCGCCGACCTCGTGCGGCCACGGTCTTGACTGGGCGGGTCAGATCGACTAGACCACAGGAAGCCCGGCGATCATCACGCAGTGGAGGACACGATGTCCGGCAGAGCGTTGGTACGACTCGCGGCCCGCGCCGCGTTATCCGCAGTCACGACGGGCGCGCTGGTCGCGGCCGCCGCGATGCCGGCCTCCGCGACGGCCCTGGAGCGGCCGCCGCGGACGACCAAGGGGCCGTGCGCGTACACCGAGACCCCCGACGACCCGGCCGTGCGCAAGGTTCCGCTGCCGCCGGACCCGCGCCACACCCCCACCCGTCCGGTCTCGGCGGTGCTCAGGACCAACCACGGCGACATCGGGCTCACCCTCGACCCGGCCAAGGCGCCGTGCACCGTGCAGAGCTTCGTGCACCTGATCCGTCATCGTTTCTACGACGTCACCTCGTGCCACCGGCTCACCGCGTACGACCGGCTGAAGGTGCTGCAGTGCGGCGACCCCAGCTTCACCGGCGAGGGCGGGCCCGGCTACCGGTACAAGGACGAACTGCCCACCGACCTGCCGCCGTGGCCCGGCGACCCGACGGGGGTGCGCAAGACGTACGCGCGGGGCGTGCTCGCCATGGCCAACGCCGGGCCCGACACCAACGGCAGCCAGTTCTTCCTCGTCTACGGTGACTCGGGCCTGGCGCCCAACTACACGGTCTTCGGCACGGTCGACGCCGCCGGGCTCGACGCGCTCGACCGGATCGCCGCGGGCGGTATCCAGCCGGAGCCCGACGGGCCCACGCCGCCCGTGGACGGCAAGCCCGTCCTGCCGGTCGACATCCGGGACGCCCGGGTCTGCCGGAAGTAGGCGTCACTCCCGCTCCAGCGCCGCCCCCGTCCCCGATGCCGGTGGAAGGGCTCCCGTCCCGCATGCCGGTGGAAGGGCTCCCGTCCCGCATGCCGGTGGAACGGGGGCGGCACGGTCTGGAACGCCCTCAGGGCGAGGGCTCCGACCGAGGAGCCGGGAGTAGGGAGAGACGCATGAACCTGACACGCGCGTTCGGCACGGTGGCGGGGCTGGCGCTGGCCGCCGCGGGGATGGTGGGGCTGAGCGGGCCCGCGTGGGCGGCGCTGCCCTTCGCCACCCCGACCACCTGTACGTTCCAGACGGTCAACACCGGGAACTACCTGACCGCGGTGGGCGGCGGGGGCCGTACGACCGATGTGATCCACAGCGACGCGACCGTGGCCCGCTCGTGGGAACGCTTCACCCTCGTGGACGCCGGTGACGGCGTGCACGTCGGCATCAGGACGCTGACCGGCAACTACCTGACCGCCGTGAACGGCGGCGGCCTGCAGACCGACGTCATCCACTCCAACGCCACGCTCCTGCAGGCGTGGGAGAAGTTCGCGCTGGTCCGCCAGGGCGGCGACGGCTTCGCGATCCAGACGGTCGACGGCCACTTCCTGACCGCCGTGGGCGGCGGCAACCGCACCACTGACGTGGTGCACAGCGACGCGACCCAGGTGCGGTCGTGGGAGCTGTTCCGGGTGCAGTGCAACCTCACCACCGTGCCCAACGTGCAGGGCTTCGACGACGGCAGCGCGCGGAACTCCATCACCGGTGCGGGTCTCACGGTCGGCGGGGTCACGTTCGACAACAACTGCGTCGACGTTCGCGGGACCGTGTTGTTCAGCAGCCCGGGGGCGGGGGCGACCGTGCCGCGCGGTTCGGCGGTGAACCTCAATGAGTCCAGCGGGGTGGATCGCAACGGGCGGCCCTGCATCTTCATATGACCCCGGCGGGCCGGCCGCCCGAGTTGGCGACCTCGCCTTCTCGGGCGGCCGGACGCCTTGAAGCGGATGGCTGCGTCGCTCCTAATCGGGCGTTTCCTTCGAGCGTGCGATTTCGAGCGAGGTGGTCCACTCCATGGATTCGCTGCGTTCGGGTGGGTGGCCGCGTTCGGCCGGGTCGGGCAGGTTCAGCCGGGGGCGTCGGTGCTGCGCCGTGGCTGCCAGGGCAGGCGGTTCTCCAGCTCGACCTCCAGCGAGAAGCTGAGGAAGGTCCGTACGAGCACGATGAGCGCGAGCACGCCGACGCTCACGAACGTCGGAGCCACCGCCACCGTACGGATGATGTCCCCGGCCACCAGGAATTCCAGCCCCAGCAGGATCGCTCGTCCGAGGCCCTGGCGGTAGGCGCGGTAGACGCCGTGCGGGGCCTCTCTTTCGCGTAGCCGCAGCACGAAGGACACGGTGGCCGTCAGCGCGCCCAGCACGATGATCGCCACGCCTGCGAGATCGACAGCCTGGCCGATCGCCTCCACGATCCGCGCGAAGTCCATGACCACCCTCTTTGCCCCGCCTTCAGCAAGGATCAGTGTCCCGCGCCCCGCGTACCGCCCCGACACGCCGCACCAGCCCCCCTCTTTGCCCGGCCACCGCACGGTGCCTCGCGTGGGGAGGGTGCGGGCTTTGGCCGGGAGTCATACGAGGCCAGACGGGGGAGCGGGAGGCCATTTCCCGGTCGGATGGTGGGCGAACGCGGGGCGGAAAGCCATGCGCCATCGGAGGGATGAGGGACGGGCTTGGGCTCCAGGTCATACACGAGAGGAACGGGGAGGGCCTGGGGGAGGTCATGCGCGGGAGGAACGAGGGAGGGCTGCGGGCCTCGGGCAGGAGGCCATGCGCGACCAGAGGGGAGAGCGCGCGGGCTTGGGGGCGGGGAGCCGTGCGCGATCGGAGGGCTTGAGGGGCGGGTTGGGGGAGCCGTGCGCGATCGGAGGGGATGAGGGGCGGGTTGGGGGAATCGTGCGCGATCGGAGGGGATGAGAGGCGGGGTCGGGGCGGGAAGCCGTGCGCGGCCGTAGGGGAACAGGGGCGGGCTTGGCGCGGGAGGCATCCGCGAGTGGGCGGGAAGGGGACGGGCCTGGGGGGCGTGCCTCAGGTGGGGCTTATGCGCCGCAAGCAGCCGGCCGAGCGGCGCGCCGAGCGGGCGGGCCTCGGACGGGGGCTCATGCGCGATCGGAGGGCAGAGGGGCAGGCCGGGGATGGGGAAGCGCGGTGCGGGCATGGCGGTGCAGCGTCCCGAGGCGGCAGGGGGCCTTGAGGTAGGAAGTTGGGCCGTCCAGGTGGTGGTCTGGACGGCGGGGGTCTTCGTGGAGGGAGGAGGGGAGGTCAGTTTGTGGGGTGAGGGGGGTTCGTGGGGAGGGAGTCGAGCCAGTGGGTCAGGCGGGTGCCCTGGCGGGTCATGATCTCCGGGTCGCGCAAGGCGTTGGCCAGCAGCGACATCCCCTGGTACGCCCCGACGAAGGTGAGCGCGAGATCGTCGGCGTCCGGCTGGCCGAGGTCGCGGAACTGGCGCTCCGACCAGTCGAGGAGCAGGCGTAGGACCCGGCCCGCCTCGACGTCGAGGCCGCCCTCCGCACGTTTGTCCAGCTCGGAGGCGAGCGTGCCGGTGGGGCAGCCGTACCGGGCGGCGATGTCCCGCTGGCTCACCCAGGCGTCCACCATGGCCTTGAGGCGGGTGCGCGGGTCGGGGAGCCGGTCGAGTTCGGCGGTGAGCTCGGCCAGGTGCCCGGCGTGCTCGGACAGCGCGGCCAGGACCAGTTCGTCCTTTGTCTTGAAGTAGTAGTACACGTTTCCCACGGGCACGCCGGCGGCCTCGGCGATGTCGGCGATGGTCGTCCGCTCGACGCCCTGCTCGTGCAGGACGCGGGCGGCGGCGGCCATCAGCCTGCGCCGCTTGTCGGCCCCCCGGGCCCGTGTCCTCGTTGAGTCAGTCACCCAACTTAGTATATGTCCAAGACGGCCGGGACGGGCGGTTCCACGTACTGAATGAGTCCGCGCGGCGCGGGGGCGGGCTGTGTGAGGACGCGGCGAAGCTGTCGGGAGGCGCACGATGTGAGGCGGCAGGCTGAAAGGCGGCCGCCCACGCTGTGGCGGCTGAGCCACATCGTGCTTACCTGGGTACGCGTGGAGGAGCAAGGCTGCCGCTGAGGGGTAGGGGCGGGCGATGTTCGATGTCGCCGCCGATGTGCCGGTTGCGGACAGCGGTGGCGCTGAGCTCTGGATCCCCTCATGACAGAGTTAGCGATCAACGTCCAACGTCTGCCGGGCTGCCATGTGGTGCATCTCGACGGCGACCTCGACCGCGTGACCCGCATGCCGCTGGCCCGTACGCTCGCGGAACTCCTGGAGGCGGAGCGTCCGAAGGTCGTGATCGATGTCACCGACCTGGCCTTCTGCGACTCGTGCGGCCTCTGGGCCCTCATCGTCGGCCAGCGGCAGGCCGAGCGGCGCGGCGGCAGCATCCGGCTGGTCGGGGTGCACGGGCCGCTGGCCCGCCTGCTGGACATCACCCGTCTGTCGCGCCTGTTCCCTTCGGACGACGGTCCGGCCGAGACCGCGAGCTGGGCCAAGCCGCGCGGCTGGCCGTCCTGACCCGCCGAGGGACGGTGAGGGCGGCGGAGGGCGGCGGCCACGGCCGCTCGGCAACGACATACGCGGGTCCGGGCCCAGTACGGCTCAGCCGGGCCGGGGGCGCGGCGAGGGCTTCAGACCAGGAGCCCGACGACGGCCCTTCAGGGCGGCGGGGATCGCGGCGGGCGCCAGGCCGGATGTGCCGGTGAAGGGTCATTGCACGGCGCCGGCCGACAGCGGGATCGGGAGGGGCCAGCACCACGGCCGCGAGGAGTTGGCAGCGCGGCCGGGAGGAATCAGCAGCATGGCCGGGGGCCGGCAGTGGGGTCGGAAAGTGCCGGCAGGGGGGTTGGAATGGGCCGGTAGCGGAGTCGGGCCCGGGCCCTGGGGGGTGCGGGCGAGGCCGGGCGGGGCAGGGGTCTGCGGGGCGCGGGCGAGGCCGGGCGAGGCCGGGCGAGGCCGGGCGAGGCCGGGCGGGGCAGGGGGCTGCGGGGCTCGGGCGGGCGGTGACGGGCGGGGGCCCCGAAGCGGGCCTGGGTGTCAGGTCAGGACGGTGGGGAGGGGGCCGGGTCCGGGCCGTGGGGATGTGACGCGTTGATCACCTGGTACAGCTGATCCTCCGGCCCCAGCCGCCAGCCGAGCAGTTCCAGCAGCTCGCGCACCGTCGACGAGGCGTTCTGGAGCACCAGCCTGCGCGGCGGCGGCAGGTCGGTGGCCGTGCTGATGATCAGCCGCAGCCCGCCGGCGTCGATGAAGGTAAGCTCGGACAGGTCCAGATGGACGTCGGTCTCGCCGATGCGTAACGCCCACGCCAGCGCTCGGGCCAGTGCGGGCCGTCCATGGTGGTCGATCTCGCCGCGTACGCGCAGGCCGAAGGGGTGCACCATGGGCAGCACATCGGCAGGGTCGCCGGTCTGGTCGGTCATTGAAATCACACCAATGCGGTCGTCTAGGGCAGAGCCGAGCCGCGCCACGTTCCCTAGCGAGGGAAGGTGCGGGCGCCCCTGACAGATCGCCGAAAACAAGAGGGCCCGGCGCGCCGCGCGTCCATACAGCGTCGGCACATCGGGCAGAGGGAGAAGCAGATGTCGGGCGATCAACCCTTTCCGCCAGGCATCGTCCAGGTCACCACGGCTTCGGCCGCCGGTGAACTGGACAGGTGCGCCCGTGGCGCGCCCGGCTCGGCTCGTTTACTCGGTCGCCTTACTCTCTGCCCTCGATCGAGCGCTTTACGCCGCCGTAACCCCCGTACACGGTAGGGGCAAGCCATGCAAGCACCCTTCCACCTGCGGTGCACCATCACCAACAATCTCGCGCTCACCCGCGATCTGGTGCGTGTCTACGCCACCCACGCGGGGCTGTCCGGCGCGCGGCTCGACCACCTGGTGCTCGCCGTCAACGAGGCCGCCGCGAACGTCCTGGAGCACGGTGGCGGTCACGGCACGGTGACGGCCTACACCGACGCCACTGTCCTCACGGTCGATGTCTGCGACCCGGCCGGACGCCTGCGGGCCGAGCATCTGGCCGACGCCCGGCTCACGCGTCCCTCGCCCTCGGCGCGGCGCCTCGGCCTGTGGCTGATCCATCGTCTGTGCGACGAGGTCGGCATCGACCATCCGCAAGGCGGCAGCAGGCTGCGGCTGCGTATGCGTCTGCCCCTCGCCACCCGCCTGCGTCCCTGGCAGGGCGGCGACTCCTCACCCGCGGCCAGCTAGCCACGGTGATCCGCCCGTCCGTCTCTGCTGTCGGACGGGTGGTGAGCCGTCCTGATGAGCGGTGAGCCGCCGGTGAGGACGCGGTGAGCCGGCCCCGCCACTGTTGACCTGTCTCCGCGACCGCGGAGCACAGGCCACACACGTAGGGAGCGGACAATGGGCATGCTGACCGGCAAGACGGCGCTGGTGACGGGCGGTTCCCGGGGCATCGGCCGGGCGGTGTCGCTGCGGCTGGCCGCCGAGGGCGCGCTGGTGGCCGTGCACTACGGCGGCGACGACGAGGCGGCCAAGCAGACCGTCGCCCTGATCGAGGAGCGCGGCGGCCGGGCGTTCGCCGTGCAGGCCCACTTCGGCGCGAAGCCCCAGCAGAGCGTCAAGGACGCGGAGGGTGCGGGAGGCGCGGAGGGCGCGGAAGGCGCGGAGGGCGCGGAAGGCGCGGGAGGCGCGGAGGGCGCGGGAGGCGCGGGAGGCGCGGGAGGCGCGGGAGGCGCGGAGGGCGTACATGGTGGAGTGGACGTCGTCAGTGCGGAGGGTGCGCAGGAGGGCAGGGGCGTTGAGGGGGCGGTGGAGCGGTTGTTCGAGGGGCTGGCCGACGGGTTGGCCGGGCGTGGCCTGGACATCCTGGTCAACAACGCCGGCATCGCCTCGACCGTCCCGATCGCGCACCTGACCCCGGCGGAGTTCGAGCGGGTGATGACGGTCAACGTCACCACTCCGTTCTTCGTGATCCAGCGCGCGCTGCCGCTGCTGAACGACGGCGGCCGCATCATCAACATGGGCTCGACCGCCAGCCGGTTCGCCGTCACCACGCAGATCGGCTACACGATCAGCAAGGCGGCGCTGGAGGCGATGGCCCCGACGCTCGCCAACGAGCTGGGACGGCGTGGCATCACCGTGAACACGGTCGCGCCCGGCGCCGTACGGACCGACATGACCGCGGGCTACACCTCGATCCCCGAGGTGGTGGCCGCGCTGGAGTCCATCACCGCGCTCGGCCGGCTCGGGGAGCCCGAGGACGTCGCCGACGTGGTCGGCTTCCTGGCCGGTCCGGCGGGCCGGTGGGTGACCGGGCAGACCATCGACGTCTCCGGTGGCACGTACCTCGGGCCGCTCGCCTGACGGCGACTTGGAACACTTTGCCCATCCATTACGGACCGTGCATATTCCCGTACGAGGAGCTTGCATAACCTGATTTCATGGGAGATGTCCCCCACAACCCGCCACCACCTCCCGGCCCGCCGGCCGGCGACGGCGGCTGGGCCCAAGACGGCGGGCCGGTCCACAACGGGGGCCCGGCCCACGACGAGGCGCGGGCCAACGCCGAGGAGCGGGCCCGTAAAGACGGGCAGGCCCGTAAAGACGGGCAGGCCCGTAAAGAGGAGCGGGCCTGTAACCACGAGCGGGCCCGTAACGAGGGGCAGGCCCGTGACGAGGGGCGGGCCTCCGACGAAGAGCGCACCCGCAACGAAGGACGGCTCCACGACGAGGCGCAGGCGCACGACGGTGGCTCGGCGGGCGATGCGCACGTCGACAGGCTGCTGCTCGGCGCGGCCACCAGCACGCAGGCGCACGTGTGCGTGCTCTTCGTCCTGGCCGAGGACGGGCGCGTGCTGATGATGGACGCCGAGTCGGGGCTCCCCGAGCCCTTCTCGCGCTCGTGGGTCCTGATCAGGTCCACCGACCAGTCGCCGGTCGCGGTGGCGGTTCGGCAGCGGCGGCTGGTGTGGGTGCCCGACCGGGAGGCCATGGCCCGCGAGTTCCCGCTCGTGGCGCTCGCCTTCCCGTACGGGTTCGCGCTGGCAGTCGCGCCCCTGGTCGACCGCGACGGCGAGGTGCGCGGGGCCATGATGCTGCTCTGGCCGCCCGCCCCGGCCCACCGTCCCACCCCGCACCAGCTCGACGTCCTGACCGCCACCTGCGCCGACCTGGCGGAGATCGTCCCGAGGGGGAACCGGCCGGTGCCGCCGGGGCACCAGCCGCGCGTGCTGACCAGGGAGCCGCCCGGCGGCGAGGACCTGCTGACCTGCCTCAACCGGCTGCCCGAGGGCTACTGCATGCTCGACGTCGAGGGGCGGCTCACCCTGGTCACCGCCCCCGCCGAGGAGCTGCTGCAGGCCGAGGCGGGCGAGCTGACCGGCAAGCGCCCCTGGGACGCCCTGCCCTGGCTGGGCGAGCCCGCCTACGAGGACCGCTACCGCGCCGCGGTGGTCAGCCAGGAGGTCACCTACTTCACCACCCGGAACCCGGGCGGCCAGTGGCTGGCCTTCCACCTCTATCCGGGCCTGGCCGGCGTCACCATGCGGGTCACGCCGAGCACGATGGCCCGCGACCCGCGTCCGGTCATGCCCGACCAGCTCGTCGCCGCCGACCGGCCGCCGCGCCTCGTCGCGCTGCACGAGATGCTGCACCTGGCCACCACCCTGGCGCGGGCCGTCACCGCCCAGGAGGTGATCAACCTGGTCGCCGACCACGTGATGCCCGCCTACCACGTGCAGGCCCTGGCCATCCTCACCTCCAGGGGCGGGCGCATGCAGGTGGCCGCCTCGCGCGGGTACAGCGAGAAGGCGATCGAGGAGTACGACGGCCAGCCCCTGCTGCACCTGTCGCCCGGCCACCCGCTGGCCGCCGGCGCACCGGCCTTCTTCGGCACCTGGGCCGAGCTGCGCGCGACGTACCCGGAGGCGATCAGGTCGGACGACATGTCGGCCTGGGCGTTCCTGCCGCTGACGGCCGGCGGGCGGACGGCCGGCATGTGCATCCTGGCCTACGACCGTCCTCACCGCTTCACCACCGACGAGCGGGCCAGCCTGACGGCCCTGAGCGGGCTCATCGCCCAGGCGTTCGAGCGCGCCCGCCTCTACGACGTCAAGCACCAGTTCGCCCAGTCGCTGCAGTCGAGCCTGCTGCCGCGCACCCTGCCCGGCATCCCGGGGCTGGAGGTGGTCGCCCGCTACCTGCCCGCCACGCCCGGCATGGACATCGGCGGCGACTTCTACGACCTGATCCGGCTGGAGGAGAAGGTGGCCGCCGCCGTCATCGGCGACGTCCAGGGGCACGACGTCACCGCCGCCGCGCTGATGGGCCAGGTGCGTACGGCCATCCACGCCCACGCGAGCGCGGGCGCCAACCCCGGCGAGGTGCTCGCGCACACCAACCGCCTGCTCAACGAGCTGGCCCCGGACCGGTTCACCAGCTGCCTGTACATCAGCGTCGACCTGGGGCGGAGCATGGCGTGCGTGGCCAGCGCGGGCCACCTGCCGGCGCTGCTGCGCCGGCCCGGCGAGCCCGCCCAGGTGGTGGAGTCCGCCCCCGGGCTGCTGCTCGGCATCGAACCCGGCACCGAGTACGCCACCACCCAGCTCGCGCTGCCGCCCGGCTCGGTGCTGGCCCTCTACACCGACGGGCTCATCGAGGTCCCGGGGCACGACCTCGGCGAGGCCATCGGCGGCCTGGCCGCCGGGTTCGCGCCGGCGCCGGACCAGCCGCTCACCGACGTGGCTGAGGACATGATCGCGGCCGCGGCGGCCGTCGAGCACCGCGCCGACGACATCGCCATGCTGCTCCTCCGCACCGGCCCGGCCTGAGCAGCGCCGACCGGCCCTGAGCAGCGCCGACCGGCCCTGAGCATCGCCTGCCGAGCCTGAGCAGCGCCGACCGAGCCTGAGCAGCGCCGACCGGGCCTGGGCAGCGCTGACCGGGGGCAGGTGTCCCGGTCGGGTCAGGCGCGCCACTCCGGTGTGCGTTCCTGGCGGGCCTGGGCCAGGGCCTCCCTGACGCCCTCGGCGTCCTTGTCGGTGGTGTAGACGGGGCTGCCGGGCTGCTGCCGCCACGACTCGTCGAGCCCGCCGGCGTCCACGGGGTCGAAGCCGAGCGCATCCACCAGACCCATCACGATCTTCTTGCCGCGCTCGTCGTCGGCGGCCACGGGCAGGGCGATGCGCCCGGGGGTGCCGGAGGGGCGGCCGCCGTGGGCGAGGTGGTCGGCGAAGATGTTGTTGAACGCCTTCACCACCGGATGGCCGAGCTGCTGCTCGACCCACCGGCTCTCCGGCATCCCGGCCTCGATCTCGTCGATCCGGCCGTCGCGCTGGGGGTAGTAGTTGCCGGTGTCCACGACGGTCAGGCCGCCGGTGACGTCGTCGAACAGGCCGTCGGGCAGCTCGGGCACCTTGCCCTGGGGGATCGTGACCACGACCAGGTCGGCTCCCTGGGGCGCCTCCTCGACGGTCACCGGGGTCGCGCCGGTCTCGGTGGCCAGGCCGGTGAGCGTCTGGGGGCCCCGGGAGTTGGCCACCGCCACCTCGTGCCCCAGCTCGGTCAGGCGCCGGGTGAGCGTGCCGCCGATGTTCCCCGCGCCGATGATGCCGATCTTCATGCTCCGCCCCCGGTTGTGCGCCTCAGCTACTGCTCGCCAGAATATCGTCACAATGCGTTATCGCTGGTCGGAGGCCGTGTCGGCGCGCCGGACGGCACCCGAACCCGATTCCGGGCGGATGGTTCCAGCGGCGCCGCTGGCATCAAGTGGTCACCGGCACGCAACTTCCTGGTCGTTCCGCGGCGGAATCTGCGCGCGCCGAACCCGCACACTGGAACCCATAGGCAGGCAAACGGACGTTGGAGGACCGAATGGGAAATTCAGCATTACGTTCCGTCTCGCACGACGCTGGGCGGCGTGAATTCGTTAATCACGCGGGCGGGACGCGTCCGCATATCCAGCTGGTGTCCGACGAGCCGGGGATTCGGGGGTTGTTCCGTTACCGTCCCGAGGCGGCCGAACCGCTGACCCTGCTCTCCGAGGTGCTGCTGTGCGGGGACAGTCCGCTGACCCGGGGCGAGCGCGAGCTGATCGCGGCGTACGTGTCGTCGCTCAACCGGTGCCGGTTCTGCTTCCACACCCACGCGGCCTTCGCGGCCGTTCGCGTGCCGGACGGCATGACGCTGGTCGACGAGACCTGCGCCGACCCGGCGGCGGCCCCTCTCTCCGGCAAGCTCAAGGCCCTGCTGGGCATCGCCGGGGCGGTGCAGCGCGGCGGACGGGAGGTCACCGACGAGCACGTGCGCGCGGCCAGGGCCGAGGGCGCCACGGACCTGGAGATCCACGACACGGTGCTGATCGCGGCGGCCTTCTGCATGTACAACCGGTACGTGGACGGCCTGGCCACACTGGCCACCGACGACCCCGGCCACTACGCCGACAGGGCCCGTCTGACCAGCGGATACGTGAAGGTGTGGAACGACGAGGCGCTGGACGAGGCCGGCTGAGCGGCCCCGTCCACCGGGGCGTGATCAGCCGAAGAACTCGTCCACCGAATAGGGGTCGAGCGGGAAGCTCCAGCGCTCGCTGATCTTCCCGTCGGTGATCCGGAACAACTGCATGCCGCGGTCGTCGAGCGAGCGGCCGTCGCGCTCACCGCGGATGCGCAGGACGGCGGCGACCTGGTCGCCGCCGACGAGGTAGGACTCCGGCTCCAGGCGCAGCGTGCCGGTGGTGGACTTCAGCAGCTCGGCCAGGTAGCCGAGCACGGCTTCCTTGCCGGAGTAGTCGCGGGCCATCGGTCCGCGGCCGGGGACGTGGAAGATCACGTCGTCGGCGAGCAGCCGGCGAAGGTCCTCCAGGTCGCCCTTGGCAATGGCGTCGTAGGTGTTGCCGGCAACGGTGATGTGGGGATGCTCATCCATGACGACCGCCAGTCACAAACGGGGTTTAGGTGGCGTCCGTGACATTACGCGCGTCAGTTGCAGGAGACAAGAAGGAGGCACAATTAACGAGATCTTGCGCAATTTGCCAGAGTGTGCAGACTAGGAGAAAACCGCATCGATGGGAGCTTGCGTGCCCCATATTGCCCTCGATTCCGATGAACCTGGAATCCGCGGACTTTTCCAGTTCAGCCCAGAGACGGCCGCCCCGATGAACGCGCTGGCCGAGGTCCTCCTGCGTGGCGACAGCACACTGAGCCGCGGCGAGCGGGAGCTGATCGCGGCCTACGTGTCAGGGCTCAACGAGTGCCGGTTCTGCACGGCCTCGCACGCCGCGTTCGCCGCCGCCCAGCTCCCGGAGGGGATGACGCTGGTCGACCAGGTCCGCGCCGACCCCGCCACGGCGCCCGTCACGCCCAAGCTCCGCGCCCTGCTCGCCATCGCCGCCGCCGTGCAGCGGAGCGGCAGGGACGTCACCGACAAGCTGGTGGCCGCGGCCAGGGCGGAGGGGGCCACCGACAAGGAACTGCACCACACCGTGCTGATCGCGGCCGCGTTCTGCATGTTCAACCGGTACGTCGACGGCCTGGGCACCTTCGCCCCCGACGACCCCGCCGGGTACGACCTGGCCGCGCAGCGCATCCTGACGCACGGCTACACGACCGTCCCACCGGCGGCGGGACAGCAGGACTGATGGACGCGGAACACCACCGGTTCGTGATCATCGGCGCCGGACCCGGCGGGCTGCAGCTCAGCTACTTCCTGCAGCGCGCCGGGGCCGACTACGTCACCCTGGAACGCGAGGACGCGCCCGGCGGCTTCTTCCGCAGCTACCCGCGCCACCGCCGGCTCATCTCGCTGAACAAGGTGCACACCGGCGAGAAGGAGCGCGAGATCCAGCTCCGCTGGGACTGGAACTCCCTGCTCAACGACGAGCCCGACCTGATGTTCCCGAACTACTCGCGCGAGTACTTTCCGCACGCCGACGACCTGGTCCGCTACCTGGCCGACTTCCAGCGCGTCCACGGGCTGCGGGTGCGGTACTCGACGGCCGTCGAGCGCGTCGAGAAGGACGGCGCGGGCTTCGTCGTCCACACCGGTGACCAGGTCCTCCGCGCCGACTGCCTGATCGTCGCCACCGGCTGGGGCGGCCCACACATCCCCGACATCCCGGGCATCGAGCTGGCCACCGGCTACGAGGACGTCCCCGTCAACGGCGAGGACTTCGCCGACCAGCGCGTCCTGGTCATCGGCAAGGGCAACTCGGCGTTCGAGACCGCCCAGGCGCTGCTCCCGTACGCCGCGGTCATCCACCTGGCCAGCCCCAGCCCCGTCCGCCTGGCCTGGACGAGCAAGCACCCCGGCCACGTCCGCGGCCAGTACGGCGCCTTCCTGGACAGCTACTGGTTCAAGACCCTGCACGGCGTCCTGGAGTGCACCGTCGACCGCCTCTGGCGCGAGGGCGGCGGGATCAGGGCCGCGATCACGTACACGCTGGCCGACGGCGAGCAGGCGCTGCTCGACTACGACGCCGTCCTGCGCTGCACCGGCTTCACCATGGACACCGGCCTGTTCGGCGACTCCTGCCGGCCCGCGCTGACCCCCGGCGGCCGGATGCCGGCGATCCGCCCCGACTTCCAGTCGGCCGACGTCGAGGGCCTGTACTTCGCCGGCACCCTCATGCAGGCCCGCGACTTCAAACGGGCCTCCTCGGCGTTCATCGACGGCTTCCGCTACAACCTGCGCTCGCTGACCGCCCTGCTGCTCGAACGCTACGAGGGCCGGCCGCTGCCCGTGCGCGAGCTGCCCGCCGACGCCGACGTGCTCACCGGGTCGATGCTCGACCGGGTCAACCACAGCTCGGCGCTGTGGACCCAGTTCGAGTACCTGTCCGACGCGTACGTGCTCGGCCCGGACGGCGTCGTGCGGCACTACGAGGACCTGCCGGAGGACTACGCCCGCGAGCGCTTCGCCGCCGCCGGGCTGTGCCTCACGCTGACCCTGCGCTGGGGGCCGCGCGACCGGGCCGACGTGTTCGCCATCCAGCGCCACCCCACGCCCGAGCGGGCCGACGAGTGCGCCTTCCTGCATCCCGTCGTCCGGGTCTGGCGGCACGGCGAGCCGGTCGCCGAGCAGCACCTCCTGGAGGACCTCCAGGCCCGCTGGCGCGATCCCGTGCGCCACGTCGAGCCGCTGCGCGCGTTCCTGGCCGACCGGCTTCACCCGTAGGAGGAGCCGACCGGCTTCACCCGTAGGAGGAGCCGGCCGGCTTCAGTCGTGGGCGGAGAAGCGGGCCACGAGATCGTCGACCACGTCGGCGAGCGCCCCGCGCCGGGCGTGCGCGGCCCGCTGGCGCTCGGCGCCGCCGCCGTTCTCGCGCAGCAGCCGCCACCCCTCCTCGGCCGCCTCCAGGTCGCCGGCCGCGGCCAGCGCGGGCCCGGCGTGCTCCAGCAGCCGCGTCACCAGCTCGGCGACCGGCCGCGCCGCCCCCGTGAACGGATCGACGCCGGACCCGCCCAGCCCGTCCCTGGCGGCCCGCCAGTAGGCCACCCGCAGCAGCTCGGCGGGCACCTCGGGGCCCGGATCGCCGTCCCGCACCCGGTGCAGCGACGTCGTGACCAGCGCCCGCACCACCAGCGCGAGGAACACCGACTCACGCGTGGAGGCGGGCACGTCGGCCACCCGCACCTCCACCGTGGGCAGCCGGGCCGACGGGCGCACGTCCCAGAACAGCGTCCCGGGGTCGACCAGCGCGCCGCTGTCGGTCAGCGCCACGACCGTGCGCTCGAAGTGCTCCAGCGACCCGAAGTACGGCGGCGGCCCGGCCACCGGCCACTTGCCCCAGGCCAGCACCCGCCAGCCCGCGTAGCCGGTGTCGCGGCCGGCCCAGAAGGGCGAGTTGGCCATGAGCGCGAGCAGCACCGGCAGCCACGGGCGCACGTGGTTGCAGACCAGCACGGCCTGCTCCCGGTCGGGCACGTGGATGTGCACGTGACCGGCGCAGATGGCCTGCTCGTCGTGCAGGGCTCGGTAGTTGTCGATGCCGACGCCGTACCGGGGATGCTCGGTGATCGGCGGCGGGACGACGTCGCCGATCACCGGCGTGCCGGAGGCGACCACGGCCAGCCCCTCGGCGCGCGCGGCGGCGGCCACGACCTCGCGCATCCGCCGCAGCTCCGCCTCCAGCTCGGCCCGGCTCGCGCAGGGCGCCGTCTTGGCCTCCACCTGGAACTGCGTGATCTCCGTGCAGACCCGGTCGCCCAGCCCGGCCGCGGCGCGCCCGACGACGGCCGCCGCCCCGGGGGCCACGGCGCGGGTGGCCGGATCGACGACCAGGTACTCCTCCTCGACGCCCATCAGGCGGGCGGTCACGCCGCCGGAGGACTGCCGTAACGACTCGGCGGTAGCCGTCATGTGCGCTCCACTCCACTGCTCGACTCGACTGCGGGGACACCGCGGGGACGCCGCGGGGACGCCGCGGGGACGCTGCCATCCGATCTTGCCCTGCCGGTGGCCGCCGCAGGGCCGAATGGCGCACACGCCCCGGGGGAATGGCTCTCCTGGCCGCATCACCCCCGCATCCACAGGAGGGCCCGCCCGTGACCGCGACCATGTCCGTGGAGGAGGCCGGGCACGTGTTCGCCACGCCCGCCGCGTACGCCGACGAGACCCGGCTGCACGAGGCCCTGGCGCTGCTGCGCCGCGAGTCCCCGGTGCACCGTGTGGAGGTGCCGGGCTACAACCCCTTCTGGGCCGTCACCCGGCACGCTGACCTGCTGGAGATCGAGCGGAACAACGGCCTGTGGCTGAGCGCGCCGCGCCCGGTGCTGCGGAGCGCGGAGATCGACGCCCGGCTGGCCGAGCAGCGGGCCCGCGGCACCGGCCTGAAGACGCTCGTCCACATGGACGACCCCGAGCACCGCGTCGTGCGCGCCGTCGCCGCCGACTGGTTCCGGCCCAGGGCGATGCGCGCCCTGGAGGTACGCGTCCGCGACCTGGCCCGGCGCTACGTCGACCGGATGAGCGCCCACGGCGGCTCCTGCGACTTCGCCCGGCAGGTCGCCGTGCACTACCCGCTCTACGTCGTCCTGTCGCTGCTGGGTCTGCCCGAGTCGGACTTCCCGCGCATGCTGCGGCTCACCCAGGAGCTGTTCGGCCAGGACGACAGCGACAACCGGCGCGGCGGCACCGCCCAGGACCACACCGCCGTGCTGGCCGACCTGCTGGACTACTTCCGCGAGCTGACCGCCGCGCGCCGGGCCAGGCCCACCGGCGACCTCGCCTCGGAGATCGCCAACGCCCGGGTGGACGGCCGCCCGCTGAGCGACCTGGACGCCGCCTCCTACTACGTCATCATCGCCACCGCCGGGCACGACACCACCAGCTCCACCATCGCCGGCGGCCTGGAGGCGCTCATCCGGCATCCCGGCGAGCTGCGGCGGCTGCGCCGGGACCCCGGGCTGCTGCCGCTGGCGGCCGAGGAGATGATCCGGTGGGTCAGCCCGGTGAAGGAGTTCATGCGCACCGCCGCCGCCGACACCGCCGTACGCGGCACGCCGGTCAGGCGGGGGGAGTCGGTGCTGCTGTCGTACCCGTCGGCCAACCGGGACGAGGAGGTGTTCGCCGAGCCGTTCCGCTTCGACGCCGGCCGCGACCCCAACCGGCACCTGGCCTTCGGCTCCGGCGTGCACTTCTGCCTCGGGGCCGCGCTGGCCCGGATGGAGATCCGGGCGCTGTTCGCCGAGCTGCTGCCCCGGCTGGAGAGCGTGGAGTTCGACGGCGAGCCCGCCTGGGTGGCCACCACCTTCGTGGGCGGGATCAAGCACCTGCCGATCCGCTACACGCTGCGCGCGTGAGGCCGCCCGCGCAGCCGGCGGGCGGTCAGAACAGCGTGGGGGGCTCGGCGGGCATCGGCTCGGGCAGCGGGCGCAGCTCCGGCACCCGGGCGCGCACCTCGTCGTGGAAGCGGCGGGCGAGCATCGGCGCGTCGGCGTTGTCGGGCGTGTGGACGAACACGGTGGGGGAGCGGCCCTCGCGCAGCCACCCGGCGACCGTGTCCACCCACTCCCGCCAGCCCTCGACCGTGGCCTCGACGGAGTCGCGGCCCAGGTAGCGGACGATCGGATGGCCGGTGAGCGCGCGGGTGCGGCGCGGCACGCGCGGCTTCTTCGTCCACGCGTCGCGTTCGGCGTCGCTGGTCGGCGGGGTGCGGAACAGCGTCACCGTGTCGAACGGCACCCATTCGGCGCCGGCGGCGGCCAGCACCCGTTCGAGCTGCCCGGCCTGGCGGGCGTCGTCGAAGAAGGCGCGGTGGCGGACCTCCACGGCGTAGCGGTGGGAGCGGGGCAGGCGGTGCAGGAAGGCCGCCAGCGTGCCGAGGTCGGCGGGGCCGAAACCGGGCGGTAACTGCACCCACAGGGCGTGCGCGCGCGGCCCGAGCGGCTCGATGGCGTCGAGGAAGGCGTGCAGCTCCTGCTCGGCGCCGGTCAGCCGGTGGTGGTGGGTGATGGCCTTGGGCAGCTTGACCACGAAGCGGAAGTCGGGGTCGAGCTGCCGGGCCCACGACTCCACCGTGGCGCGGGCGGGGGTGGCGTAGAACGTGGTGTTGCCCTCGACCGCGTCGCACCAGGTGGCGTAGGCGCGCAGGCGCTCGCCCGGCGGGAGCGGATGGGGCAGGAAACGTCCGTTCCACGGTGTGTGCGTCCACATCGCGCATCCCACATGAAGCCGCATGCCTCCGACGTTAGCGGAGCCGCCGGGTGCCCGGGGCCGCCGCGGATGTCCGGGTACGCCACCGTTTAGGCTGGTCGCATGGGCATGGTCGGGACGGTCGGGCTGGTGCTGCATCCCCAGCGCGACTCCAAGAAGGCGATCGACACGATCCTGCGCTGGGCCGCGGACAAGGGGGCCACCGTCCTCGGGCTGCCCGAGGAGGTCGGGCGCATCGACTGCAGCGCGGTGCCGGTCGACGCGGTCGCCCTGGTCGAGCGGGCCGACCTGCTGGTGGGGCTCGGCGGCGACGGCACGATGTTGCGGACCATGCGGCTGCTGGCCGGCCGGCCCACGCCCATCCTGGGGGTGAACCTGGGCAAGCTCGGCTTCCTGGCCGAGATCGACGTGGACGAGCTGGCCGGCACGCTGTCGGCCATCGACCGCCACGAGTACACGATCGAGCCGCGGATGGCGATCAGGAGCGTGGTCGCGGGGGTCGCGGTGACCGCGTTCAACGACATCGCGCTGGTCCGCATCCCCGGCGAGGGGCTGGCCGGGGTGTCGGTCACCCCGTCGGGCAGCCCGTTCGTGAGCCTGTCCGCGGACGCCGTGATCGTGGCCACCTCCACCGGCTCCACCGCCTACAGCTTCTCGGCCGGGGGGCCGATCGTCTCGCCCCGCGTGGAGGCCGTTCTCGTGGTGCCCGCCGCCGCCCACTCCTCCTTCAATCGGGCCCTGGTGCTGCCCGCCGACGAGGAGGTGACGCTGGAGGTGCTGCCCACCAGCGGCAGGCTCGCCGTCGAGGTGGACGGACGGGTGGTCGGCCACCTGTGCCCCGGCGACACCGTCACGGTCACGGCCTGGCCGGGGGCGGCGAAGGTGGTCCGCGTCGGCACCACCTTCTACGAACGCGCCCGCCGCAAGCTGCGGGTGGACGGCAGCGCCGAGGTCGGCTGACCCCGCTCAGCGGCGGTGCCGGGCGGGCCTGGTGAGCGGCCCGCCGGCCCGCACGGGCCTGGTGAACGGCTCGCCCTCCGGCATCTCCGCGGGCCGTGCGCCGCGGGCGGCGACCAAGGCCGACAGCGCGGTCGTGATCGGCACGGCGGCGATCAGCCCGAGCGTGCCCACGACGCTGCGGACGATCTCCTGGGTCACGACCGGCGTGGTCAGCACGTCGCCGAGCGGCTGCGCGCCGATGCTGAACAGCAGCAGCAGCGGCAGCGACGCCCCCGCGTACGCCAGGATGATCGTGTTGATCACCGAGGCGATGTGGGCCCGCCCGACGCGTCCCGCGGCCCGGTACAGGCGGGCGAAGCCGTAGGAGGGGTTGGCCGCGGCCAGCTCGCCCACCGTCACCGCCTGGGTGACGGTGACGTCGTCGAGCACGCCGAGCGCCCCGATGATGATGCTGGCCAGCAGCAGCCCCTCGGTGTCGATGGACAGGCTCATGCCCAGCGTCAGGGCGGTGTCGTCGGTGACGCCGTTGAGCCGGGCCAGGCCGAGCGCCCCGTACGACAGCAGCCCGGTGAGCGCGAGGCTGGCCAGCGTGCCCAGCACGGCCATCGACGTGGTCAGCGAGAAGCCGTGGGTGAGGTAGAGCACCGTCAGCATGATCGCGGCCGAGCCGACGACGGCGACCAGCATCGGCGGCTCGCCCGCCAGGACGGCCGGGATGACGAACGTCAGCAGCAGCCCGAACGTGACCGCCAGCCCCACCAGCGCCGTCACCCCGCGCCACCGCCCGAACGCGATGACCGCCAGCGCGAACGCGCCGCCCAGCAGCCACAACGTCGTCGACCGGTCGTGGTCGGAGAGTTGGTAGTCCCCGTCGGCGGCGCGCAGCAGCAGCACGTCGTCGCCCGCCGTGAACCGCTGGGCACCCGGGCCGCCCGGCAGCCGCAGCGTGACGTCGCGGCCGGTGTCGGGCCCCGAGCCGACCCGTACGGTGGCGTTGCCGCAGGTGGCCGGGTCGGGCACCGGCATGCCCTCCTGGACGGCCGGGCAGCGCCTGAGCGTGACCGAGGCGATCGTGCCCTCGACCCGCTCGACCGCCGGTCCCTCCCGCCCGTCCTGGCCGGCCGGCGCCGCCTGCCCCGCGGGCCAGAGCCACACCAGGCAGGCCAGCGTCGCCAGGGCCAGCGGCACCAGCACGGCCAGGCTCGCCACGACCGCGCCACGCGACGGCGGCGCGGCGGCCACGCCGTGGGAGTGGCCGTGACCGTGGGAATGGCCGTGGAAATGATCGGCGCCCATCGCGTGAAAGATCCTCCTAGGCTTCCGGGACTGCGACAGTAACGCACCCGGCGCGGGGTAGGAGCCGGGTGTGGCGACGCTGGTGGGCACCTCCGGATGGCAGTACAAGGACTGGCGCGGCGTGCTGTACCCCGAAGGGGTGCCCCAGCGGTTGTGGCTGGAGACGTACGCGGCCGAGTTCCCCACGGTCGAGAGCAACAACGCCTTCTACCGCCTGCCGTCGCCGGAGACGTTCGCCGCCTGGCGGGAGCGCACGCCCGACGGGTTCGTGATGGCGGTCAAGGCCAGCCGCTACCTCACCCACATCAAGCGGCTGACCGGGCCCGAGGAGCCGGTCGCCCGGCTGATGGCGGCCGCCGGGGCGCTCAAGGAGAAGCTGGGCCCGGTCCTGCTGCAACTGCCGCCCACGCTGCGCGCCGACCCCGCCCTGCTGGACCGCTGCCTGGGCTGCTTCCCCGGCGGCGTGCGGGTGGCGGTGGAGCCGCGGCACGACTCCTGGTGGACCGGCGAGGTGCGCGAGGTGCTGCTCGCGCGAGGGGCCGCGCTGTGCTGGGCCGACCGGCTCGGCCGGCCGCTGACGCCGCTGTGGCGCACCGCCGACTGGGGGTACGTGCGCCTGCACGAGGGCCTGGCGGCCCCCCGGCCCTCCTACGGCGCGGCGGCGCTGAAGAGCTGGGCGAGGAGGGTGGAGCAGGCCGGATGGCGGGACGTCCACGTCTACTTCAACAACGATCCGGGGGGAGCGGCCGTGCGCGATGCCCGGCGGTTTGCCAGACTCGCCTGATGCGCACGCGTCTGTACAGGAACGGCGTCCTCGAAAAGGAGGGCTTCCCCGTCGAGGAGGTCTCCGACCACGTCGGCGATCCCGAGGCCGCCGTCTGGTTCGATCTGTGCTCGCCCACCCCCGAGCAGCTCAACCAGGTCGGCGAGGAGCTCGGCCTGCACGAACTGGCCGTCGAGGACGTCCTCAGCGACCACCAGCGCCCCAAGGTGGACGTCTACGACAACCACCTGTTCATCACCGTGTACGGCATCCACCTCGACGAGGGCCGCCTCGTCCCCGTCGAGGTGAACGCCTTCGTCACCCCCAACGCCCTGGTGACCGTGCGGGAGAACGCCTGCTTCGACATCGACGAGGTGGTCAGGCGCTGGGACGCGACCTCCCGCCTGGCCGGGCACGGCGTCTCCTTCCTGCTGCACGGCCTGCTCGACTACGTCGTGGACAGCCAGTTCGACCTGGTCCAGGACCTCGACGCGCGGGCCGAGGCCATGGAGGAGTCGCTGTTCGACGACGCGCCCCGCGACGGCAGGCAGCTCCAGCGCGCCATGTACCTGCTGCGCAAGGACACCGCCAGGCTGCGCAAGATCTCCATGCCGATGCGGGAGGTGCTCGGCACGCTGCTCCGCCGCGACCAGGAGATCGTCGCCGACCCGGTGATGGCCCCCTACTACGAGGACGTCTACGACCACGTCCAGCGGGTCGCCGAGTGGGTGGAGGCGATCCGCGACATGCTCGCCAACGTCCGCGAGACCCGCCTGGCCCAGCAGGGCTTCCGCCTCAACGAGATCATGAAGCGGGTGACGAGCTGGGCCGCCATCATCGCGGTGCCCACCGCCATCACCGGCTTCTACGGCCAGAACGTGCCCTACCCCGGCTCCGGGGACATCTCGGGCTTCTGGGCGTCGTCGGTGCTGGTGGCGGTGGCGTCCGTGGTGCTGTACGCGGTCTTCAAGAAGAAGGACTGGCTCTGAACGCCGGTGACGGACGTCAGAAGCGCGGCCGGCACTCCGCGGCCAGCCTCTCGACCGGCACCGGGCCCGCCTGGCCGCCGTCCCGCAGCCGGACGGACGGCACGCCGTCCGAGACCTCGCGCGGCCCCACCACGAGCTGGTACGGCACCAGCCGGTGCGCCCTGATCCTGGCCCCGAGGCTGCCCCGGTCCGCGGGCGCCAGCTCGGTCCGCAGCCCGGCGGCCACCGCCCGCCGCAGCAGGTCCTCGGCCGCCGGGAGCTCGGCGTCCGACAGCGGCAGCACGACCGCCTGCACGGGCGCCAGCCACGCCGGGAACGCGCCGCCGTGCACCTCGATCAGGTGCGCGACCAGGCGCTCGATCCCGCCGACCACGCTGCGGTGCACCATGACGGGACGCCGCCCGCCCGCGTACGACAGGTCGAAGCGCTCGGGCTGGTACAGGTCCACCTGGACGGTCGACAGGGTGCTCTCGCGGCCCGCCGGGTCGGCGATCTGGATGTCGATCTTCGGGCCGTAGAAGGCGCCCTCGCCGCGTTCCTCGTCGTAGGCGCAGCCACGTTCCTGCAGCACCTCGCGCAGCACGGCCTCCGAGCGCGCCCACATCGCGGGGTCGTCCACGAACTTGCCGCCCTCGCCGCGCAGCGAGAGCCGGTAGCGGGCGGCCTCGATGCCGAGCCGGGCGTGCGCGGCCTCGATCAGGTCGAGCGCGGCCGACACCTCGGCCGCCGCCTGCTCCGGCGCGCAGAACACGTGGCCGTCGTTGAGCTGGATGGCCCGCACCCTGGTCAGGCCGCCGAGCACGCCCGACAGCTCCGAGCGGTACATGCCGCCGAGCTCGGCCACGCGCAGCGGCAGCTCCCGGTGGCTGCGCCCGCGCGAGCGGTAGATCAGCGCGTGGTGCGGGCACAGGCTGGGCCGCAGCACGAACTCCTCCCCGCCCACGTTCATGGGCGGGAACATGTCCTCGGCGTAGTGCGCCCAGTGGCCCGACCGTTCGTACAGCTCGCGTTTGCCGAGCACGGGGGAGTTGACGTGCACGTAGCCGTGGCGGCGTTCGAGCTCGTGGACGTAGTCCTCCACGGCCTTGCGCACGGCGGCCCCGGCGGGCAGCCAGTAGGGCAGGCCGGAGCCGATCAGCGGGTCGGTGCCGAAGATCTCCAGCTCGCGGCCGAGCCTGCGGTGGTCGTTCATGATCGTCCTTTGCGGGTGAAAGGGCGAACGACCAGCTCCCGGGCGCCCGCCCGGGATGCATGGAATCAGCGCGCCGGGACCGTGTCCGGCGTCGTCGTGACGAGAGCGCGCTGCATGCCTGCCACCGTAGCACCGCGGCGGCCGTGAAGAAAATCTTCAAGAGCAGGGCAAGGAATGGCAAATGATATAAAAGAGCCGTGGCTGAGATCACCTTGAGCGTCCGCCAGTTGCAGGCGTTCGCCGAGGTCGGCTACCAGGTCGCGGGGGGTGGCGGCGCGCACGCGGCGATGGCGGCGCTGCGCCAGGTGGTCCCGCTCGACGCCTACGAGTTCGTCGCCTTCGACCCCGCCACCGGCCGGCACCACAGCGTCGTCTCCGACGGCCACCGCCGCATCGACCGCGACGCCGCCGAGGAGTACGCCGCGCTCGACGCCTGCCGCGAGGCCATCGCCGGGCGGCGGCCGGTGCCCATGCCGCAGCCGGGCACCGAACGGTACTTCCGCCGCCACCTGGCCCCCTACGGATGGCGGGCCGGGCTGACCGCGCCGCTGTTCCTCGCCGACGGCGGCCGCTACACGGGCCTGCTGCACCTGGCCGCCAAGGACGCCTTCCCGCTGCTGGCCGGCGCCCTCGTCGCCGCCGTGAGCCCGATGCTCGCGCACGTCACCGACCTGACCCGGTGCGTGATCGACCCCGCCGGGCTGCCGCCCGACTTCCGCGCGGTCGCCTTCGACCGGCTCGGCGAGCGCCGCGCGGTGCCCGGCCACGAGGTCTCCCGCGAGCTGTGGGACGACCCCGCCATGGCGGCCTTCGCGCGGGCGTTCATCGACTCGCGCGAGCTGAGCCGGCGCGGCCTGTGGCTCGACGGCGGCGGCCGCTGGCACGAGGTGCGGCTGCTGCGGGCCGGCGTCGGCTACCAGGGCTCGCTGCAGGGCGCGGTCGCCGCCGAACGGCCCTGCCCGCTGCCCTACGACCTGACCGGCCGCGAGGTCGACGTGCTCACCCGGGTCGCGGCCGGCGACTCCAACCCGCAGATCGCGGCCTGCCTGGTGCTGAGCGTCCGGACGGTGACCACCCATCTGGAGCACATCTTCGCCAAGCTGGGCTGCGACAGCCGGACCAGGCTCACCACGAAGGCGCTGGCCGAAGGGTTGTGCCGGCTCGACCTGTGACGCACGGCTCCTGCCCGGCGGGCACGCGGGCCTGCGTCAGCTCGAACCAGACGGTCGTCGAGCCCCCCTCGCGGACGAACCCCCACCGGTGGCTGAGCGCCTCGATCAGCGGCAGCCCCCGGCCGCTGGTCGCCTGCGGCGCGGTCCGGCACACGCACGGCGGGCCGTCCGCGCCGCCGTCGGCCACGCACACCCGGACCGTGGTGTCCGAGCTGAGCACCGACACCGTGAACGAGCCGCCGTCCCCGGACCTGGTGTGCAGGATCGCGTTCGTGGCCAGCTCGCTGGTGAGCAGCACCACGTCGTCAAGGAAGGGGTGATCGCGGCCGAGCGCGTCCGTCACGAGCCCCCTGGCCCGCGAGACCTGGGACGCGACCCCCGGAAGCCGGACCGCGAGGTCGCGGAAGCCGGGCGTCTCACCCCCGTCGGCATGGTCTGAGTCCCTCGGCGCCACGGCGACCTCCCCCGAATCAGGTGACGTCATGAGACGCGCGGGCAGGGGGCGAGAGATTATCGCGAAAAGGTAGGAATGCTCTTTCCAAGGTCGCCTGCACGACCTGCCGCGGCGACCGAGTACGCTGCGATCGACGAGTCGTCTAGGCCCGTGGGGGAGCAAAGCGTGCACAGCAGCCTACTCGCCCGGCCGTCGGAGGAGGTCGCGTGAGCAGCCTGGAGGCCGTCTGGGTGGAGCCGTACGACGGGCCCGGGGCGGCCGTCGTGACCGGCGTCTTCGACATCCTGCACGTCGGCCACGTGCGCTACCTGGGCGCCGTGGCCGCCCGCGGGCTGCCCCTGGTGGTCGGCGTGGAGGACGACCCGCGCGTGCGGGCGTGGAAGGGGCCCAGCCGGCCGTTCAACCCGGCGGCGGAGCGGGCCGAGGTGCTGGCCGCGCTGCGCTGCGTGGCCGGCGTCTTCGTGGTGGCCGGGCCGCCCGAGGCGCACGGCCCCGAGGACTACATCGACCTGCTCGCGCCTATGCGGCCCGGCGCGCTGGCCCACACGGCCGGCGACCCGCACGCGGGCGCGCGGGCCACGGCGGCGGCCATCCTGGGCGCCGAGTGCTGGGAGATGGCGGCCATCCCCGACCGCTCCACGACCCGCATCGTGAACGCCGCCGGCAAGGGCTGACCAGGCGGCCCCGGAGCGGCCGGGGCGTCGCTGAAACGGGCGGCGGCCATGATCGCGTAATCTTTCATGCCATGATGGCCGACCTGGTGGCGAAGCGGGTGACGAACCTGCTGGCACCGCAAGTGCTGGTGATCGTCATGCCGCCCGCCGTGGGCCTGCTCGCCCAGGGATGGGCCGGCGCGGCCTGGGGGCTGGTGGCCTCGGCGTTCTGCGGCGGCGTGCCGGCGGCGGTGATCGCGCTCGGCGTGCGCTCGGGGCGGCTCGACTCCCACCACATCGTCGACCGGGCCCGCCGCACCGGTCCGCTGCTGGCCGCCGTGGCCGCCGTGCTGGTCGCGCTCGCGCTGCTGGTCGTGCTGGGCGCGCCGCGGCTGCTGGTGGCCACGGTGACCGCGATGCTGGTCGCCCTGGCGGTGACCGTGCCGATCACCACCCGCTGGAAGATCTCCTTCCACGCCGCCGTCTCGGCGGGCACGGTGGTGGTGCTGGCGCACGTGCTGCCCGCCGTGCCGGTGGCGATCGCCGGCGCGGCCGTGGTGGCGCTGGTGTGCTGGGCCAGGGTCCGCCTCGCCCATCACACGTGGGCGCAGGTCGCGGCGGGCGCGGTCACCGGCACGCTCACCACGTGGGCGACGCTGGCGCTGTTCGGGGTCTGAGTGCCGGAATAGCCCCGCCGCCACGCGGGTTGGCGGGGACATGGATGCCACGAACCGGGGCCGGGTCCGCGTCGAGCGGTCGGCCAAGCGCGTGCGGACCTACCTGGGCGGCCGGCCGATCGCCGACACGACCCGGGCCCTGCTGGTGTGGGAAGGCCCGTTCTACCCCACCTACTACTTCCCCCTCCAGGACGTCGATGAGGTGGCGCTCAAGCCGACCGGCGCGTCCAGGCACTCCCCGAGCAGGGGTGACGCCGCCGTCCACACGGTCACCTCGGGCGCCGCGCAGGCCCCGGAGGCGGCGCTGGTCTACGGCGACTCGCCGCTGGAGGAGATCCGCGGGCACGTGCGCTTCGACTGGGACGCCATGGACGCCTGGTTCGAGGAGGACGAGGAGGTCTACGTGCACGCCCGCGACCCGTACACGCGGGTGGACATCCTGCCGAGCTCGCGGCACATCCGGGTGGAGGTCGACGGGGTCACCGTGGCCGACTCGCGCAACGCCCGCATCCTGTTCGAGACCGGCCTGCCGGCCCGCTACTACCTGCCGAAGACCGACGTACGGCTCGACCTGCTGGAGCACACCGACACCGCGACCCATTGCCCGTACAAGGGGACGGCGGAGTACTGGTCGGTCAACGGGAAGAAGGACCTGGCCTGGTCCTACCGCACGCCGCTGCCCGAGAGCGAGCGCGTGGCGGGGCTGATCGCCTTCTACAACGAGAAGCTGGACATCTTCGTCGACGGCGAGCGCGAGGAGCGTCCGCAGACCAAGTTCTCCTGACCGGGGGAGTGCGCCCCGCCGCGCCCCGCCGCTCGGGGCGGGGCGCGCGCGGGCCTCAGGCGGCCGGCGTCCAGTGCGGGTCGCGGCCGAGGTAGCGCAGCAGGGCGGCGACCTCGTCGCCGGAGGCGTCGTCAGGGAGCGCCGGGGCGTAGGCGCCCCACGGGCGCAGCGGGTCGGCGATCTGCCGGGCGACCTCCAGCAGCGGCCCGGCCATCTCCGGCGTCAGCGGCGAGGGCTGACCGGTGGCCACGGCGATGTCCCAGGCGTGCACGGCCGCGTCGAGCGCGCACGCCGTCGAGCCCGCCCACGGCGACATCTTGTTCGGCGGCACCGGCGTGGGCACCTCGGCGGCGTCCCGGTCGACCGCGGCCCACGCCCTGGCCGAGCGGGTCAGCGCGTCCTCCAGCTCGGCCGCCGGGTCGGCGCCCGGCTCGGCGGGCGGGTCGAACGGGTTGAACACCGGCCCGGCCTCGCCCGTGAGCGTGGCGGCGAAGCCGATCTGGTCGCCCACCGCGTGCTTGAAGACCTTGGTGACGCTCCACTCGGAGCACGGGGTCGGCAGGTCCCAGCCGCCGGCCGGGATGCCGCTGACGGCCTTGCGCAGCGCCTCGTGCGAGGCGTCCAGAACGTCCCAGCCGCTGATGATGTCGCCCATGTGGAGCTCCTTTCGAGATGACTCCATACTAGCAGAACGGAATGCTTTGTTCCACTAGTTTGCGGCAGCCTGTGCGAGACCGTCGATCAGCAGGTCCAGGGCCTGTTCGAAGTCGGCGGCCGGATCGACGCCGCCGCGCGTCCAGTGGAGCAGCCGGGCGAAGTGCGGCAGGCGGCCGGGGTCGAGGGCGCGGATGTAGACGCCCACCTGCTCCTCGCCGGCGTGCCGGCCGGGGGCGCCGCCGAAGCCGCCGGTGGACAGCAGCAGGGTGCCGAACACCAGGCCGTTCACGGCGGTCAGCGCCCGCCAGGCGCCCAGGTCGTCGAAGCCCGCCGCGTACAGCGTGCCGACCAGGCCGTCGAGGGTCCGCAGGGCGTGCGGCGAGGTCGGGTTGGACCGGTCGGTCGCCAGCGCCAGCGGGACCACCGGATGGCGGCTGAAGGCCCGGTGCATGTTGCGCGCCGTCGCGCGCAGCTGCTCCTGCCACGGCAGCTCGGGGTCGGGCGGCTCCACCTGGCGGAACACCAGCTCCACGATGCCGTCGACCAGGTCGGCCTTGTTCGAGACGTGGTTGTAGAGCGACATCGCCTCCACGCCCAGCAGCTTGGCCAGCCGCCGCATCGACAGCCCGTCGAGGCCCTCGTTGTCGGCCAGCTCCAGGGCTGCGGCCAGCACTTTGTCCCGGTTCAGCGGCTCGCGCCGTGCCATCGGCTCTCCCTTCGCGCTTGACAGAGCTTACGGTGTACGTGCTCTACTTACGACGTAAGCATACGCCGTAAGTAAGGAGTCGGCATGACCGACGTGATCATCGTGGGCGGCGGGCCGGTCGGGCTGCTGCTGGCCTGCGAGCTCCGGCTCGGCGGCGCGCGGCCGCTGGTCCTGGAGGCGGCCACCGGCGCGGAACGCGTGACCCGCAGCCTCGGCCTGCGCTCGCTCAACGCCCGCACCCTGCACTCGCTGGAGCTGCGCGGGCTGGTGCAGCCGCTGGCCGAGGCGCAGTGGCGGATGCTCGACGAGCTGGCCGCCGGCCCCGAGCCGGACCGCTCCGACATGGTCGGCATGATGACCGAGCTGCTGCGCAAGGGCATGATGCGCGGCCACTTCGCCGGCCTGCCGCTGCTGGCGCAGGACGGCACGGCCGAGTACGTCATGCTCAAGCAGCACCGGATCGAGGCCGTGCTGGCCGCGCGGGCCGCCGAGCTCGGCGTGCCGGCCAGCCACGGCCGCGCCGTCGTGGACGTCACCGCGCACGCCGACCGCGTGGTGGCCACCCTGGCGGACGGCGAGCGCGTCGAGGCCGCCTACCTGGTGGGCTGCGACGGCGGGCGGAGCCTGGTGCGCAAGCGGTCCGGGTTCGCCTTCTCCGGCACGCCCGCCACCATGACCGGCAGGACGGCCGTGGCCACGCTGACCGGCCCAGGGGTGGTCGGCTCGTCCCTGCGCAGCCCGGGAGGGCTGGTGAACCTGTCGCTGGTGCCCGGGGAGATCGCGACCGTCGAGTTCGACGGCGGCCCCGGCGACACGTCCTCCGGGCGGGACGCGCCGGTCACCGCCGAGGAGCTGGCGGGCAGCCTGCGCCGGGTGACCGGGGAGGACGTCGGGGTCGCCCGCCTGGAGGCCGGCATCCGCTACAGCGACAACACCCGGCACGCCGACTCCTACCGCAAGGGACGCGTCCTGCTGGCGGGGGACGCCGCCCACGTGCACTCGCCGATCGGCGGCCAGGGGCTCAACCTGGGCCTCCAGGACGCCGTCAACCTGGGCTGGAAACTGGCGCTGGTCGCCCGCGGCGCGGCCCCGGAGAGCCTGCTGGACACCTACACCGGCGAGCGTCACCCGGTGGCGGCCCGCGTGCTGCGCAACACCCGCGCCCAGGTGGCAGCGATGCGCCCCGGCCCCCAGGTGGACGCGCTGCGCGAGGTGCTGGCCGAGGTGATGGCGCTGCCGGACGCCGAGCGCCACTTCACCCGCATGGTCGAGGGCACCGACGTCGACTACGCGCCCGCCGCGCCCGATCCGCGCGTGGGCCGCTTCACCCCGTCCCTGACCGCCACCCCGCTGCCGGACTCACGGGCCGCGACGGCGGAACAGGCCGGGCGGCCGGTCGCGGAGCTGCTGCGGGACGGGCGGGGGCTGCTGCTCGACCTGTCCGGCGGCGCGGACACGGCCATGCCGGCGGACGCTCTGGCGGGGCACCGCGACCGCGTGCGCCCGGCCGTCGCCGACGCGCCGCAGGCCGGGGGCGGGGCGCTGCTGGTGCGTCCCGACGGTTACGTCGCCTGGGCGGGCGGGAGCGGCTTGGCGGAGGCGCTGACGGCCTGGTTCGGCCCGGCGGCCTGAGGGCGTCGCCGGGCCGGGACGGTCAGGTGAGCAGGCGGGTCAGCACGCGGGTGCCGAACTCCAGGCCCTCCACCGGCACCCGCTCGTCCTTGCCGTGGAACATGCCGAAGTAGTCCAGGTCGGGCCGGAGCATGAGCGGGGCGAAGCCGTACCCCTGGATGCCGATGGTGGCGAAGGACTTGGCGTCGGTGCCGCCGCTCATCACGTACGGGACCGGCCGCGCCTGCGGATCCTCGGCCACCAGCGCCCCCGCCAGCTCGTCGAAGAACGCCGACGGGTACGGCGCGGCGGGCGCCTCCTCCAGGTTCACGAACTCGCGGGTGATCTTCGGCCCGAGCAGCTCGTCGATCGTCGCGAGGAACTCCTCCTGCAGGCCCGGCAGGTACCGGCCGTCCACGTGCGCCGAGGCCGTCGAGGGCACCACGTTCACCTTGTAACCGGCCGCCAGCATCGTCGGGTTCGCCGAGTTGCGGATCTGGCCGTGGAACAGCTCGCCGAGCGCGCCCAGCCGGGCGGCCTCGGCGTCCAGCCGGTCCAGGTCGATCGGCCGGCCGGTGATCTCCGACAGGCTCTCCAGGAGCGCGGCGACCGACGGCGTCAGGCGTACCGGCCACTGGTGCGCGGCGACCCGCGACAGGGCGTGGGCCAGCGTGGCGACGGGGTTGTCCACGGCGGGCCGCGAGCCGTGGCCCGCCACGCCGTGGGCGGTCACCTTCATCCAGGCGGTGCCGCGCTCGCCGACGGCGATCGGGTAGACGCGCCGCCCGCCGGCCTCGACGCTGAAGCCTCCCGACTCGCTGATGGCCTCGGTGACGCCGTCGAACAGGTGCCGGTGCTCGGTCACCGCGTACCGGGAGCCGTGGTCGCCGGTGGCCTCCTCGTCGGCCAGGAAGGCCAGCACCAGGTCCCGCTTGGGCCGCACGCCGCGCGCCGCCATGTCCAGCACGGCCGCGAGCGTCATCGCGCACGAGCCCTTCATGTCCACCGCGCCCCGGCCGTACACGCAGCCGTCGGTGATCTCGCCGGAGAACGGGTGCATCCGCCACTCGGCGGGGTCGGCCGGCACCACGTCCAGGTGGCCGTGGACGAGCAGCGCGTCGGAGGAGTCGCCGTCGATCCTGGCCACGACGGTCGTCCGCCGGGGCTCCGACTCGAACACCACCGGCTCCAGCCCCGCGTCGGCCAGCAGCGTGGCCACGTACTCGGCCGCCGGGCGCTCGCCCGAGCCCGGGTTGGTGGTGTCGAACCTGATCAGGTCCGAGCAGATCTCGGCGACGCTCTTCACGCTCTCCCCTTCAGCGTCAGCGGCGGCACGCCGGGCGTCTCCAGGTCGAAGATCAGCCCGTAGAAGGCCAGCTCGGCCTCCAGCACCGCCACGATGGTCTCTTCCCTGCGCCAGCCGTGCTGCTCGCCGGCGAAGGTGAGCAGAGCCCACTGTTTGCCGTGCTTGTCCAGTTCGGCGGTGAATCGCTCGGCCTGGCTCACGTCCACGATCGCGTCCTCCAGACCGTGCAACATGAGGCATGGGCCCGATGCCCGGGCCGCGTTCAGGAGCGGCGAGCGGTCGGTGTACCGCTGCCGCGTCTCGGGCAACGGGCCCACCAGGCCGTCGAGGTAGCGCGACTCGAAGTCGTGCGTCTCGGCCGCCCAGCTCTCCGGGTCGGTGATCGCGTAGTGCGCGACGCCGCCCGCGAACACGTCGCTGTGCACCAGCGCGGCCACCGTGGTCCAGCCGCCGGCGCTGCCGCCCCGGATCGCGATCCTGGCCGCGTCCGCCAGGCCGAGCTGCACCAGCCCGCGCGCCACCTTCGCGCAGTCCTGGACGTCCACCACCCCCCACTGGTGCCGCAGCCGCTCGCGGTAGGCCCGGCCGTAACCGGTGGAGCCGCCGTAGTTCACCACGGCCACGCCGATCCCTCTGCTGGTGAAGTAGGCGACCTCCAGGTCCAGCACGACCGGCGTGTTCCCGGTCGGGCCGCCGTGCACGAAGATCACGTACGGCGCCGGCCCGGCGACCCCCGCCGGCGGGTGGAGATGGGCGTGCACGCCCTCGATCGTCACCGCCTCCGGCGTGGGCAGCAGCGCCCGGTCCGGCAGCGGCTTGGGGGCCGAGACGACCTCGTGCCCGCCGGTGGCGAGATCGACCAGCGTCACCTCCAGCGGCGTGTACGGCGTCGCCCCCACCGCCACCGCCTTGCCCCCGGCCGCCGACACCGTCGAGGCCCAGTACGTGTGCCCGTCCCCGCCGATCTCGCGCAGGCCGCCCGTCGCCGGGTCGAGCACGCCCAGGCGGCGGTGGTCGGCGGTGCCGTACACGACGACCAGCTGCTCGCCCGCCGGGGCCAGGCAGGCCAGGCCCGGCTTCCAGGCCGCCGCGCCGAACTCCAGCTCCATGGGGGTGAGGTTGCGCGAGGGGGAGCCGTCGAGGTGCACGAGGTGCACGTTCCACCAGCCGGTCGGGTCGGTGACGGCGTACAGGGACTCCTCGTCGCGCCACTCGGCCTGCGTCACCGACTCCTCGGGGCCGCCGGCCACGACCCGGTGGGGGCCCGCGACGCCGTCCGGGGACAGGTCGGCCACGCACAGCTCGGTGCCGTCCCAGGGCATGTCGGGGTGGTTCCAGCCGATCCAGGCGATCCGGGTGCCGCCGGGGGACAGGCGGGGGTTCATCAGGAAATGGTGGGCGCGGGCGACGACCCTGAGCGGGCGTCCGTCCAGGGGGACCGCGACCAGGTCACGCGCGTCGTCGATCTCGCGGACCGCCCACACCTCGTCGCGGCCGGGCGGCAGGTAGAGGTCGCCGTACCGGGCCGGGCCCTCGGGCGTCAGGGCGACCGGCTCGGCGGCCGTCCCGGGGGCGGCGTCCAGGCGGTAGAGCCGCTGGTCGGCCCAGTGGGTGAAGACCAGGCCGCCGCCCGGCAGCGGGCGCCAGGAGCGGCCGCCGTACTCGACCAGGCGGTTGCGGGCGTTCCAGCCCTGAGGCAGCACGTCGGCGCGCGAGCCGTCGGGCAGGCGGCGCACCACGCAGCGCCTGCCGCCCTCGTGCGGGCGCGGCTCGTCCCACCACACCTCCACGCCCTCGGGCGTGGCGACGGCCTCCACCCACTGGGGGCCGCCGTCGGTACGCGCCACATCGATCGGTCGAATACTCATGAAAGATCACCAATTGCCGTTGGTACAGGGAGGCAGCGGGTGCCCGGGCGGATGGAGGACGTACACGATGCCGCCGCTGCCCGAGCTCCTCAGCCACACGTTCTCGAACGCTGCCCGCGAGTAGATCCGCCGAACCTCGCCGTCCGCGGGCGCGGCGGGGTCGTTGACGACGACGTCGCCCGCGGCGGTGAAGCCGGTGACAACGAGGATGTGGCCGTTCGTGGAGTAGCCGGAGCCGGGCAGCTCATGGGCCCGGAACGACAGCGAGGCGATCACCGGGATCCCCGCCAGCACGAACGCCTCCAGCTCGGCCGCCGACAGCAGCCTGGTCACGAAGCCGGTCAGCCCGTAACGCCCGGCGTAGGCCACGTTGAACGGCCAGTTCCCGGTGCCCTGGTAGCTGTCGTCGTAGGTGCCCATGGCCGCGTGGTCCACCGCCGGGGCGGGGTCGTCCGCGCCCACCCAGGCGAGCTCGCCGGGCTCGGGGCCGCGGCCCCAGAAGGCCAGCACCATCGCCACCGAGGCGGGGCTGCACCAGTTCGCGCCGCCGCCGTCCCAGCGCGGGTGGTGCCCGGCGTGCGCGTACTGGGAGTGGCCGGGCACGTCCAGCTCGACGCAGCGAGATCGCCTACCTGGACCAGGACGGCGCCCTGTGGGTCGTGGAGGTCTCCACCGGCGACCGCCAGAA
>NZ_JBSGCE010000028.1:0-138528 GCF_053601695.1 Nonomuraea sp. NPDC004702 | reverse complement strand
CCGCCGGTGAGGGCGAGCGCCTCGGCCAGCGCGTCCGCGGCCCGCGCCGCCGGGTCCGCCTGCCGCGCGGACGAGCCGCCGGGCAGGGTGGACAGCGCGACGTGCAGCTCGGCGGCCAGCCGGCCGAGCTCGCCGGCGAACCGCGTGCCGCCGGACTCGGCCTCGTCCACGCACCACTCCCAGCCGTCGCGCGCCTCGGGCAGGTAGCCGGTCACCAGCGCGAGCAGCTCCTCGCCGGCGTCCGACGCGCGGGTCAGCGCCAGGTACGGGGGCGCGGTGCCGGTGAAGCCGACCTCGACGAGGTGAGCGAAGATCTCGGGCGTCGGGTGGGGCAGCGGGACCGGCGGGGCCAGCCACTTCACGACCATGCGCTCGTCCACCACGACCGAGTGGTTGGTCTGGTCGACGTGCGGCCCGAAGCCGCGCTCGGCGGCCGTCGCCGCGAGGACGGGAAGGTCATGGAACCGGCGGACGGCGAACGGGGGCGGCGGGTCGTGCGCCAGCGCCCGCAGCAGGCTCGTGGACAGGCCGTGATCCCGGTCGGAGACGGGCTCCGCCGCGAGGGCGGCGAGCCGGATCGCAATTGAATCCCAGTTCAACAGATTGACCATCGTTCCCGATCGACGTGTGGAAGGAAGTCTCGCTCATGTTGATATCCGCTGCAACTTCGCCCTCTTCGGAGCCCGTCCGCGCATTAGAGGAAAAGCGCCTGCGCCGGTCAGGAGGGTACGGTCCCGCCCGCGGTGCTCGCTCCGGGCCGCCCCTGCCTCCATGCGCCGGCGGGGTCCGCGCGGTGTCGCCGCGACCGATAACCCGCTCTCAGCGGATCCGGATCGTTCACCCGTTCGCTGAGCACCCGCCAGGGATCGCACGCTCCCGAGCCGATAGATTACGGCTGGGAGAGATGGTGCGAAGAGCGCGGCCCAAAGGCGGTCCGTACGCGAGGTGAGAGGTCCCTCACGGACCGGGATGAGGCGACTCCGTTATTGAATCTCGATTCAACACTCTGATCAAACTTCCTGGTAGCAATGTCGGGAAAAGTCTTGCTCATGTTGATTTCTGCTGCAACACTCCTGCTCTGGTCTGCCGTGTCCAGTAAGGTCGCGCGACCCCTCAATCCTCAGCACCAGAAGGAGTAGCGGCCGTGTCCCGTAACCGGTTCACCCGTCGTCTTCCGGCCGCCGTGGCGGTGGCCGGCCTCGCGCTAGCCGTCGCGGCGTGCGGCGGTGGGTCGTCGAGCAGCTCAGACGGCACGACCGCGGCCAAGGCCGAACAGCTCCAGCCCAACGCCGACCTGACCAAGCAGTCGCTCCAGGTGACCGTCTGGCCGGGCTACACCCCGGAGGAGCTGCCCGAGAAGGTCAAGCAGCAGCTCAAGGTCAAGGAGATGGGGATCACCAACCACGACACGAACGAGCTGGCGATGGCCAAGCTGACCGCCTCCGGCGACAGCGGCATCGACGTGGCCTTCGTGTCCGGCCAGTACGCCCAGGCGCTCAACGCCCAGGGCCTGCTGGAGCCCATCCACGCCGAGCTGATCCCCAACCTGGCCAATCTCTACCCCGAGGCCACGCAGCTCTCCTACGACAAGGGCAACAAGTACTCGGTGCCCTACACCTGGGGCACCACCGGCATCTGCTACCGCAGCGACCTGGTGAAGACGCCGCCGACGAGCTGGAACGACATCCTCAAGCCCGCCTCCTGGGCCGAGAAGAAGGTCACCATGATGACCACCGAGCGCTGGCTGGTCCTGCCCGCGCTCAAGGCGCTCGGCTACTCGGTCAACACCGAGAAGGACGAGGAGATCGCCAAGGCCAAGGAGCTCCTGGTCTCGCAGAAGCCGCACCTGCTGCGCTACGACGACACCACCTTCGGCGACCGGCTGAAGTCCGGCGAGGCCATCATGGTCGAGGCGTGGGACGGCTGGTGCCCGACCACGGACGAGAAGCAGAACATCAAGTTCGTGGTGCCGAAGGAGGGCAGCGACCTCTGGGTGGACACCATGGTGATCATGAAGTCCTCCAAGAACAAGGAGGCGGCCCACGCCTTCATCAACATGATCCTCGACCCGGAGATCCACCGCTGGGCGGCCGAGAACATCAACTACAAGGTCCCCAACAAGGCCGCCATGGACAAGGTGACCATCCCCAAGGGCTCGCTGCTGGACATCAAGCCGGCGGAACTGCTCAACGGTGAGTCGATCATCGACCTGGGACAGGCGTCGACCAAGTTCAGCCGCCTGTCGCAGGAAGTCACGGCCGGATAGTCGTTGGTGCAGTGAGATCCGAGGTCAAGGCCCGGCCGGTGTCCCGTAAGCGGGGTCGCCGGCTGGGCGCGTTCGTTTTCCTTTCGCCAGGTCTGACGTACCTGGTCGTGCTCCTCCTCGTGCCGCTGGCGCTGGTGCTGAGCTACACCGTCTTCCAGCGGGGGCGCTTCGGGGGCATCGTCTACGAGTTCACGCTGGAGAACTTCCAGCGCCTGTTCGACTCCCTCTACCTGAACGTCGTCGGCGACTCGCTGAAGATGGCGACGATCGCCACGCTGATCGCGTTGCTGCTCGGCTACCCGACGGCGTACCTGATCGCCCAGCTCCCGTCCAAGTGGAAGACGATCGCCCTGGTGGCGGTCGTGCTGCCCTTCTGGACGAACTTCATCATCCGCGTCTACGCGTGGATCATCATGCTCAGCAGTCAGGGGCTGCTCAGCTCCCTGCTGGGCAAGGAGATGGAGCTGCTCTACACCCAGGGCGCGATCGTCACCGGGCTGCTCTACTCGTACCTGCCGCTCATGGTGCTGCCGTTGTACTCCTCGATCGAGAAGCTCGACCCGCAGTTGCGCGAGGCGTCGGCGAACCTCGGGGCCTCGGCGTTCACCACGTTCCGGAAGGTGACGCTGCCGCTCACCCTGCCCGGCGCGCTGACCGGGGCGATGTTCGTGTTCGTGCCGAGCTTCGGCAACTTCGTCATCCCCGAGATGCTCGGCGGCAACAAGTCCATCATGGTGGGGAACCTGATCCGCAACCAGTTCCTGGTCGCGCGCGACTGGCCGTTCGGCTCGGCGCTGGTGCTGGCGCTGATCGCGGTGCTGATCCTGCTGCTGCTCGTGCAGGCGTGGGCGGCCCGCCGTGCGTAGACCCAAGCTGCTGTACGTGCCGTTCTGGGCGACCTACGCCTTCCTGTACGTGCCGATCATCGTCCTGGTCGTCATGTCGTTCAACTCCGGCAAGTCGGCCTACACCTACGAGGGCTTCAGCCTCAAGTGGTACGGCGAGCTGGCCGCCGACGAGAAGATCAGAGAGGGCCTGGTCAACACCCTGATCGTGGCCCTGGGCTCGACGGCGATCGCCACCGTGCTCGGCACGCTGCTGGCCGTCGGCCTGGCCCGGTACACCAAGTCGAAGCTGCTCGACGCGATCTCGCTCATGCCGGCCGTGCTGCCCGACCTGGTGCTCGGGATCGGGCTGCTGGTCCTGTACGCCCTGATCAACACCTTCCTGGCCCAGTGGGACGCCCAGTTCGCGCTGGGCCTGCCCACGGTGACCATCGCGCATGCCGTGTTCTCGATGGCGTTCGTCGCGGCGGTGGTGCGCACCCGGCTCACCAACGCCGACACCTCGCTGGAGGAGGCCTCGCGCGACCTGGGGGCCGGGCCGGTGGTCACGTTCATGAAGGTCACGCTGCCGCAGCTGGTGCCCGGGATCGTCGCCGGGGCGCTGCTGGCGTTCACGCTGTCGCTGGACGAGTTCGTGATCGCCTTCTTCACGATCGGCAACGCCGAGCCGACGCTGCCGATCGTCATCTACTCAATGGTTCGTTTCGGGGTGACCCCGAAGATCAACGCGCTGGCCGCGATCCTGCTCCTCGTGAGCTTCACGGCGGTGATCGCCGGGCAGCGGATGACCAAGATCGGGAAATCACGTGCTCAGGATTGACGGGGTCACCCGCAGGTTCGGTGACGTCACCGCGCTCGACGGCGTCTCGCTGGAGATCGAGCAGGGCGAGTTCTTCGCCCTGCTCGGGCCCTCCGGCTGCGGCAAGACCACCCTGCTGCGCATCATCGCCGGGTTCGAGACGCCGGACGCCGGCACGGTCACGCTCGACGGCGAGGACCTGCTGTCCAAGCAGCCCAACCGGCGGCCGATCAGCCTCATGTTCCAGTCGTACGCGCTGTTCCCGCACATGACCGTGGCCAAGAACGTGGCCTACGGCCTGGAGCGGGAGAAGCTGCCCCGGCAGGAGATCAAGCAGCGGGTCGGCGAGGTGCTGGAGACCGTGGGCCTGTCGGCGCACGCCTCGCGCAAGCCCGCGCAGCTGTCCGGCGGCCAGCGGCAGCGGGTCGCGCTGGCCCGCTCCATCGTCAAGCGGCCGCGGCTGCTGCTGCTCGACGAGCCGCTGTCGGCCCTGGACAAGAAGGTCCGCGCGGACATGCAGCTGGAGCTCAAGCGGCTGCAGAGCGAGGTCGGCATCACCTTCGTGGTCGTCACGCACGACCAGGAGGAGGCCATGTCGCTGGCCGACCGCATCGCGGTCTTCGACAGCGGCAGCGTGCGCCAGGTGGACGCCCCCGTGGCCCTGTACGAGCGCCCGCGCTCGCCGTTCGTGGCCGACTTCGTCGGGGCGAACAACCTGTTCGAGGGCGTCTGCACCGGCCTGGACGGGATCAAGAGCGAGGAGTTCGGCATGCTGGCCGGCACGCCGCTCGAAGACCTGGCCGCCGACTCCAAGGCGCTGCTCGCGGTGCGGCCCGAGAAGATCGAGCTGGCCGACGAGAACGCGGCGCGGGGCCTGAAGGGCAGCGTCCTGGACGTGAGCTTCTACGGCGGCGTCTCGCACATCTCCGTGGACGTGCCGGGACGGGCCAAGCCCGTGCTCGCCGCGGTGCAGGGGGCGAGCACGGTGCAGCCCGGCGCCAAGGTGAAGGTGCGCTGGGAGGCCCAGGACGCCGTCATCATGGCGGTCGATCAATGAGCCAGGTCGTTGCCCGTCGCCGCCCGCGCGTACGACAGGATCAGCTCGGCCGCCTCGTCGGGGCCGATCAGCGGGTGCCTGGCGGTGATGCGGTAGCCGTAGGCGTCCTCCAGGGCCACCAGGTTGCGCGCGACGGTCACGGAGTCGGCCGTCAGCCGGAAGACCCCGAGCGCGGCCCCGGTGTCCAGGATCGCCTGGTACATCGACACCTGGCGGTCGTACAGCGAGGTGAGCAGCACGCCGTAGACCCGGTTGCGGCCCGCGGCGCCGCCCAGCTCGTTGAGCAGGCGGACGTCGGGGTCGAGCGGCCCGGTCGGCAACCCCGACCGGATCGTGACGACCAGCTTCTCGACCGGGTCGGTGAAGTCGGCCAGGCGGCGCATGCGCAGCTCGTAGAACCGCTCCATGCCCGCGTGCTGCGCCTCGACCAGCAGTTCGCCCAGGTCGGGGTAGTGGTAGAGCACGGCGCCGGAGGTCAGACCGGCCTCCTCCGCGACGTGCGAGAGCTGTACTCCGTCGATGCCGTGGCGGATGATGGCTCGGCGCGCGGCCTCGATCAAGTCGATGCGCCGGTCACTACGGCTTTTGCGCTGGGCCACGACCACCACCCCCCGTGCGTTTGGTCACCATTCAGATCGGCCGTGACCATAGTGCACTTAACTTGCGCTTCACGCTAGATGAGTATTTGAATTCCTCTTCAATTTGACGAGTTCCCCCGGAGTTCACGATGTCCCTCACCATCCTGTTCATGCCAGAGAGCGCGTACGGCCCCACGAACAACTGCATCGGCGTCGGCGACATTCTCCGCCGTCGCGGGCACCGCGTCGTCTTCGCCGCGGAGTCGTCCTGGAAGGGCAAGCTCGAAGCGCTCGGCTTCGAGGAGGACCTCGTCGACCTGGCCCCGCCGCCCGAGAACGCCGAGGAGCAGGACGCCGGCCAGTTCTGGAAGGACTTCATCCGCGAGACCGCGCCGGAGTACCGCAAGAGCACGCTGGAGCAGCTCGACACCGTCATCAAGCCCATCTGGGACTCCCTCATCGACGGCGCCAAGTACTGCGAGCCGCAGCTCAAGGCCATCATCGAGCGGGTGAACCCGGACGTGATCGTCGAGGACAACGTGATCACGTTCCCGGCGCTGCTCACGGCGGGCAAGAAGTTCGTCCGGATCGTCTCGTGCAACCCGCTGGAGGTGCGCGGCGAGAACGTCGCGCCGGTCTTCTCCGGCCTGCCCGCGGACGACCGCTCCGGTTGGGACGCCTTCCGCGCCGAGTACGACCGCACCCACCGCGAGATCTGGACCGCCTTCAACGAGTGGTGCGTCGAGCAGGGCACCGCCCCGCTGCCCGACCTGGACTTCATCCACGAGGGCGACCTGAACCTCTACGTCTTCCCCGAGATCCTCGACTACACCGACGCCCGCCCGCTCGGCCCGAGCTGGCACCGGCTCGACTCCTCGGTGCGCGAGACCGACGAGGACTTCACGCTGCCCTTCCAGCGCAACGACGGCTCGCTGATCTACTTCTCGCTCGGCTCGCTCGGCTCCTCCGACGTCGAGCTGATGCAGCGCGTGATCGACATCCTGGCCGGCACGCGGCACCAGTACATCGTCTCCAAGGGCCCGCTGCACGAGGAGATCAAGCTCGCCGACAACATGTACGGCGCCGAGTTCCTGCCGCAGACGAAGATCATCCCCCTGTGCGACCTGGTCATCACGCACGGCGGCAACAACACCACCACCGAGGCGGCGCACTTCGGCAAGCCGATGATCGTGCTGCCGCTGTTCTGGGACCAGTACGACAACGCCCAGCGGGTGGACGAGCTGGGCTACGGCGTCCGGCTCTCCACCTACACCTTCACCGACGAGGAGCTGACCGGCGCGGTGGAGCGCCTGCTCGGCGACACCGAGATGCGCGCGAGGCTCGCCGCGGCGGGCGAGGAGATCCGCCGCCGCGACGGCCTGCGCAAGGCCGCCGACCTGATCGAACAGCTCGGCCAGTAGGGATTTCGAGGACCTTCCATGCGTGAACTGATCAACCCCGCCACCGGCCTCCCGTGCGCCGAGATCCCGGACACCCCGGTGGCCGACGTGGCGGCGGCCGTCCGGACCGCCCGGGGCGCGTTCGAGGAGTGGGCGCAGACCACCCCCGCCGAGCGCCAGCGGCTGCTGCTGCGCCTGGCCGACCTGGTGGAGGCCGACGCCGAGGAGCTGACCCGGCTGGAGGTGGAGGAGACCGGCAAGCCGGCGGCCGTCTTCAGGGACGGCGAGCTGCCCTTCGCCGTCGACAACCTGCGCTTCTTCGCCGGCGCCGCCCGTTCGCTCGAAGGGTCGGGGGCCGGGGTGTTCAGCGCCGGTTACACCTCGGTGCTGCTGCGCCGTCCGGTCGGGGTGGTGGGGTCGATCGCGCCGTGGAACTTCCCGTTCGTCATGGCGGTGTGGAAGGTCGGCCCGGCCGTGGCCGCCGGGAACGCCGTGGTCATCAAGCCGGCGCCGCAGACGCCGCGCACGACGCTGCGCCTGGCCGAGCTGTTCGCCAAGGCGGGCGCGCCCGAAGGGCTCGTCCAGGCGGTCACCGGCGACGCCGAGGTCGGCCAGGCGCTGGTCACCGACCCGGGCGTGGACATGGTCAGCGTCACCGGCTCGACCGGCACCGGCCGGGCGGTCATGACCGGCGCGGCGGCCACGCTCAAGCGGGTGCACCTCGAACTCGGCGGCAAGGCGCCCGCCCTGGTCTTCCAGGACGCCGACCTGGCCGAGATGGCCCGCGGCGTGGCCATGGGCGCCACGTACAACACCGGCCAGGACTGCACCGCGGCCACCCGCGTCTACGTCGCCCGCGAGATCTACGACGACGCCGTCGAGGCCATCCGGGCGACCCTCGCCGAGATCACCGTGGGCGACCCCTGGGACCCGGCGACGGACATCGGCCCGCTGATCTCGGCCGCCCACCGCGAGCGCGTGCACGGCTTCGTCGCGCGCTCGGGCGGACGAGTCGTGCACGGCGGCGCGCCCGTCGAGGGGCCCGGGTTCTTCTACCCGCCGACGCTTGTGACCGATGTCGCACAGGACAGCGAGATCGTCCAAGGTGAACTTTTCGGACCGGTCCTTGTGGCGCTGCCGTTCGACGGCGAGGGCGAGGCCGTCCGGCTGGCCAACGACACACCCTACGGGCTGGCCTCGTCGGTGTGGTCGCGCGACGTCGCGCGGGCGATGCGCGTGTCCCATCGGCTCGACGTGGGCGTGACCTGGGTGAACGATCATCTGCCGATCGCCAGCGAGGCGCCGCACGGCGGCGTGAAGGGCAGCGGGTTCGGCAAGGACATGAGCCAGGAGGCGGTGCAGGAGTATTCGGTGACGCGTCACCTCATGGTCAAGCACGCGGCGCCCGTGGAGCGGGATTCGTTCCGGCCCGCCTGAAAACGTGTACGGCGATATGACGCCCAAAGTGTCGCTTTGGGTGCATTTAGTGGGAAATGTACGGTTGGCCGTCTGGTACGGACTGTGTTCCAATTACCCAGCCGGACAGAATCCCATGCGCCACACGCGTGTCTGATTTCTTTCGAGCACGTACCGGCGAGAGGTAGCGAGAGTCAGTGAGGACGGAAAACCCCAGGCACACGAGGTCAGGGGAGTACACAGGCGGAAGGTTCCGGCTGGGGAACTGGCGTGTGCGCTCGAGGTTGATCGCGCTGATCCTCATCCCCACCATCGTGGGCGTGCTCCTCGCGGGCGTGCAGCTCGCCAACGCCATCGGGACGAGCTCCGAGTACCGCCGGCTGACCCAGGTCGCCGAGCTGGTGCAGCGCATCGGCGGGCTCAACCACGAGCTGGCCAAGGAACGCACGCTCACCGCGTGGTACGTGACCGACCAGTCGAAGGCGGGGCGGTTCGTCCAGCTCAAGACCCAGCGCGCGGCCGTCGACGCGGCCAAGAAGAAGGTGCTGGCCTCGGCCAACGCCATCGACGCCGCGCACTCGGCCCGTATCCGCGACGGTGTGGAGAACATGCGCCGGTGGCTCACCGGCCTCGACAGCCTCCGCACGTCGATGGTGGCCGAGGGCACGCCCCCGCGAGCCGCGATCACCACGTACACCACCATGATCGGCGTCTTCTCCGCGATCCAGGGCGACCTGGGCGACGGCGTGAACGACGACGACCTCCAGGGTGACGTGGCCGCCCTCGGCTCGCTGCAGCGGGTCAAGGAAGAAGTCTCCAGGCAGCAGGCCATTCTCATGATCGCGCTCATCGAGCGTGAGCTGGACTACGACGACCTGTCGGAGTTCCTCGGTTCGTGGAGCCGCCAGCAGGCCGAGCTGACCGCCTTCGAGCGGGAGGCCGACCCGGCGGACCTGCGCGCGTACCAGAAGAGCATGCGCGGGCCGGACATCGACCGCGCCGACGCCATGCGGCAGCGCGCCCTGGCCCAGGTCCGCGAGTACAACCGGATCCGCGACCTCGACGTCACCTCCGCCCGCGACCTGAGCCGCTGGTACGACAGCACCACGCTGGCCGGCAACACCATGCGCAAGGTCGAGGACTCCCTGGCCACCAAGATCGTGACCAGGGCCCGCGAGCTGAGCGACACCGAGCAGCGCAACGCCATCATCAGCGGCGCGACCATCCTCGTCCTGCTGCTGCTGGTCCTGATCATCACCACCCGGGTGGCCGGTTCGCTGGTCCGCCCGCTGCGCCGGCTGCGCGCCGAGGCGCTCCAGGTGGCCACCACCCGGCTGCCCGAGACCGTCCGCATCCTGCGCGAGTCCGGCGACGGCGCGCAGATGCCCGAAGTGCCCTCGGTCGGCGTCAACACCCGCGACGAGATCGGTGAAGTGGCGCGGGCCTTCGACGAGGTCCACCGCGAGGCGCTCCGGCTGGCCGGCGACGAGGCCAAGCTGCGCGCCAACGTCAACGCCATGTTCGTCAACCTCTCCCGCCGCAGCCAGACGCTGGTCGAACGGCAGCTGCAGCTCATCGAGGGCCTGGAGCAGGGCGAGGAGGACGAGCAGCGGCTCGCCAACCTCTTCCGCCTCGACCACCTGGCCACCCGCATGCGCCGCAACAGCGAGAACCTCCTGGTCCTCGCCGGCCAGGAGGCCGCGCGCAAGTGGAGCGAGCCGGTGCCGCTGGTCGACATCGCCCGCGCCTCGCTGTCGGAGGTCGAGAACTACGAGCGGGTCCAGATCAAGATCCCGTCCGGCACGCTGATCGTCGGCCCGGCCGTCACCGACGCCGTCCACCTGCTCGCCGAGCTGATCGAGAACGCGATCTCCTTCTCGCCGCGCGAGAGCAAGGTCGAGGTCTCCAGCGTGGCCGCCGACGGCGGCGTCATGATCTCCATCAACGACCTGGGCATCGGCATGAGCCCCGAGGAGCTCGCCGAGGCCAACTGGCGCCTGGCCAACCCGCCCGTCGTGGACGTCGGCGTCTCCCGCCGCATGGGCCTGTTCGTGGTCGGCCGCCTGGCGCTGCGCCACGGCATCCGCGTCCAGCTCAGCATGCGGGAGACCGGCGGCCTGAGCGCGCTGGTGATGATGCCCGACATGCTCATCAGCGGCGGCGCCGGCATGCCGCAGCAGCCCGGCAGCCAGTACGAGGCGTTCACCACGTTCGACCCGAGCCAGTTCGGCGTCGCCGCCGCGCCCGCCGAGGCGAGCCAGAACGGCGCCCCCGTCTCCGCGCCCGACGCGGCCGACCGGGTGCTGGACACGCAGTGGCCGGGCTCGCTGCCCGCGCCGGGCACCGGCAACTGGCCGTCCTTCGCCGACGAGTCGGCCCAGGAGGAGACCCGCTGGGGATCCTTCGGCGAGGAGCCGGGCCGGGACGAGCCGCGCTGGCCGTCGTTCGCCGAGGAGCCCAAGCCGTCCTTCGGGGACGAGTCCAAGCCGTTCTTCGCCGACGAGCCGAAGCCGTTCTTCAGCGATGAGCCGAAGCCGTCCTTCGGTGACGAGCCCAAGCCCTTCTTCGGCGACGAGCCCAAGCCGTTCTTCGCCGACGAGCCGCCCGCGGCCAAGCCCGAGCCGCAGCCGCAGGCGCAGTCCCCGTGGGGCGAGCAGCGCTGGCCCTCCTTCGCCGAGCAGCCGCCGCCGCTGCAGGACGACGAGCCCCGCTGGCCGTCCTTCGCCACCGAGCCGCCGCAGAGCGGGACGGAGGAGCCCCGCTGGTCCTCCTTCGGCTCGCCGTCCTTCGGCGACACCTCGCTCGGCCAGTCGGCCTTCAACGAGGAGCCGCCGCGGCGGTCCCTGTTCGAGTCGGTCGACCCGCCGCGCCCCTCGGCGTTCGGCGAGGAGCCCTACCGGGCGGCGTTCGGCGACCTGCCGGGGTTCGGCGCGGAGGAGCCCAAGCCCGCCGACCAGTACGAGCAGAGCCGTCCGGGCGCCTACGGCCCGTTCGGCCAGGGCGACTACTCCTCCCAGGACCTGACCGGCCCGCTCCCCGTGGTGCGCACCTCGCCCCTGGAGGAGCAGAGCGAGGAGTTCCTGCCGATCTTCTCGTCCGTCGGCTCGGACTGGTTCCGCAGGCCCGACCCCGAGCAGCTGCGCCAGCAGGAGCAGGAGCCCGAGCACGAGATCACCGCCGTGCATCCGGCCGTGCCCGCCGACCCTCCGGCGGCCGCGCCGCCCGCCGCCCCGGCGGTGGGCCGGTCCGGGCTGCCGCAGCGCAGGCCCGGCCAGTCGGGCGCCGGCGCGTCGTGGTCCTCGCCCGCCGACTCCGGTTTCCAGGCGGCCCAGGCCGCCGCGCAGCCCGCCCAGGCCGGCACGACGTCCTCGGGGCTGCCGCGCCGGGTGCCCAAGGCCAACCTCGTGCCCGGTACGGCCAGTCTCGCCGAGCCGCAGCCCACGTCACCGCCGCCGCAGATCTCGCCCGAGCGGTTGCGCAGCAGGCTCTCCAGCTTCCAGCAGGGAGTGCGGCAAGGCCGCGCGTTCACCCGCGGAGAAGAGAATGAGGAGGACAAATGAGAGAGATGAGCCAGGGAGCGCGTGGCATCAGCTGGCTGATCACCGACTTCGTGAACAACGTGCCGGGCGTCGCGCACACCGTCGTGGTGTCGTCCGACGGCCTGCCGCTGGCCTTCTCGGAGGGTTTCCCCAAGGACCGGGCCGACCAGCTCGCCGCGGTCGCCTCGGGCGTGATCAGTTTGACGCAGGGCGCCGCGCGGGTCTTCGAGGGCGGCATGGTCACCCAGACCGTCATCGAGATGCAGCGCGGGCTGTTGATGATCATGTCCATCAGCGACGGGTCCTGTCTGGCCGTCCTCGCGGCTCCCGACTGTGACATGGGCCTCGTGGCGTACCAGATGACGCTGCTGGTCGAGCGCGCCGGTCAGGTGCTCACCCCGGCCGTACGCGCTGAGCTGCAAGCGGCCCGCCCCCGCTAGCGGGCGGTGACAGGAGATCATGGTGTCAGGTCAGGGTTGGGCTGGTGATAGCACTCCGCCGCATCCGGCGGCCCCTCGTCCGCAGAAGCCGAGTTCCCTGGTACGGCCCTATGCCGTGACCGGGGGGCGCACCGCGCCGCGGATGAAGTTCGCCATGGAGGCTTTGGTGTCCTCCGTGACGTCGGAATACCAAGACATTTCCCTACTGAGTCCGGAGTATCAGGCGATCATTCAGCTGACCCGGAACGTCCGGTCGGTTGCCGAGATCTCCGCCCTTTTACGCCAGCCCCTTGGTGTGGTCCGGGTGCTGATCGCCGACATGGCGTCGGAGGGCCTGATCCGCGTGCACCAGCCTGCGCTGGACGCGGGAAAGCCGGACCTCAACTTGCTCGAAAGGGTGCTCAGTGGACTTCGCAGGCTCTAGCCCCGGTCTGACCTCGACGAAGATCGTCGTGGCCGGGGGCTTCGGCGTGGGGAAGACGACGTTCGTGGGAGCGGTCTCGGAGATCCTGCCGCTCACCACGGAAGCGGTCATGACGGACGCCTCGGCCCACGTCGACGACGTCTCGCTCACGCCGAACAAGACGACCACGACCGTGGCGATGGACTTCGGACGTGTGTCGCTGGATCGCGACCTGATCCTCTACCTGTTCGGCACCCCCGGACAGCACCGGTTCTGGTTCATGTGGGACGACCTCGTGCGCGGCGCGATCGGCGCCGTCGTCCTGGTGGACACGCGCCGTCTGGCGGACAGCTTCCCCGCCATCGACTACTTCGAAGAGGCCAAGCTGCCCTTCGTCATCGGCATCAACGGCTGGGACGGCCAGTTCGCCCACGCGGAGGACGAGATCCGCGAGGCGCTGTCCGTCGGCGGGCACATCCCGATCGTCCGCCTCGACGCCCGTCAGCGCGACGCGGTGAAATCCACCCTGATCACGCTGGTGGAGCACGCGCTCACCCGCCACTCCCACACGCCGGTATAGCCCGACGCGCCCCGGGCGCCCGGCTGAGGCCGGGCGCCCGCCCGCGCGTCAGACGGTGGTGGCGTGGCCGCGCACCAGGCGGCCGACCTCGGCGCGGAGGTGCACGAAGTCGGGGTGCTCGCGGGTGGTGATCTGGTCGCGCGGCTCGGGCAGGTCGACCTTGAGGTCGCCGACCACGTGCGCGGGGGCCTTAGACAACACCACGACGCGGTCGCCGACGTAGACGCTCTCGTCGATGTCGTGGGTGATGAGCACGATCGTCATCTGGTGGTGGCCGCGCACCTTCAGCACGAGGTCTTCCAGGTCTTCGCGGGTCTGGGCGTCGACCGAGCCGAACGGCTCGTCCATGAGCATGAGCGAGGGCCGGTAGGCCAGCGCCCGCGCGATCGCCACCCGCTGCTGCATGCCGCCGGAGAGCTGGAACGGGTACTTCTTCTCGGCGCCCTGGAGCCCGACCGACTCCAGCGCCTCCTGGGCGGCCTCGCGGCGCTGCTGCTTGTCCATGCCCCGGCGGCGCAGCGGCAGGGCCACGTTGTCGGCCACCGACATCCACGGGAACAGCGAGCGGCTGTAGTCCTGGAAGACCACCGCCAGGTTGTCGGGGGTCTGCCGCACCAGCTCGCCCTCGACCCTGACCTCGCCGCCGGTCGGCCTGATCAGCCCGGCGATGGAGCGCAGCAGGGTCGACTTCCCGGCTCCCGACGGCCCGACGATGCACAGCAGCTCGCCCGCGGCGACGCTCAGGTTGAGCCCTTCGATGGCGTGGTGAGCGTTGGGGCCACCGCCGCCGTACACGTGGGAGAGGTTCTCTATCTCGAGCATGGATGTCCTAGGGGGCGAGGCCGCGAGCGGAGGACCGACTCGGGAAGCCGGAAATGTCGGTATGGCTCTACGGTGTCGGATCTTACCCTTGAGTCTTCGCGGCTGTCATGGGATGCGTACGCTCCACGACTCCCGCTCGTTCAGCGCCCGGACGTCGGCGTCGGAGATGCGCCGCTGCGCCCCGGCCATGGCGGCCAGCTCGGCCTCCGTCAGCACGTCGGCGATGTCGGCGAACCCGTCGGGCGCGCGCTCGGTCACCAGGCCGATCGTATCCTCGATGGGCAGCGCCCGATGCGCCATCACCAGCGCCGACGTGGGCGGACGCCGTTCCTCCTCGTACGCCTTGAGCGCCGTGACCGGGTCGCCGGACGTCGCCAGGCACCGGGCCAGCACCCGCGCGTCGAGCACCGCCTGCGAGCCGCCGTTCGAGCCGATCGGGTACATCGGGTGCGCGGCGTCGCCCAGCAGCGTCACCCGGCCCTCTCCCCAGACCGGCAGCGGGTCCCGGTCCACCATCGGGTACTCCAGGATGCGCGGGGAGGCCGCGAGCAACCCCTGGACGTCGGCCGGCCGGTACCGCCAGTCGGCGAAGTGCGCGGCCACCTCCTCCAGCCGGCCCGCGCGCGACCAGTCGGCCTCCGCGGCGACGCCGGGCTCGGCCACCTTGACCTCGGCCACCCAGTTGACCAGCCGGGGGTTGCGGGCCGAGATGTGATAGGTGACGAACTTCCCGGCCCGGTTGGAGCCGCCCACCAGCACGGTGGCGCCGTCCAGGACGCGGTCGGCCTCGGCCACCCCGCGCCACATCCTGATGCCGGACCACAGCAGCGGGTCGTCCGACGGGTGCAGCAGCGCCCGCACCGTGGACTGCACGCCGTCCGCGCCGACGAGCACGTCCACGCGTTCCTCCACGAGCTCGCCGCCCTGCCGGAGCCGGACGAGGACCTGCTCGCCGTCCTGCTCGAAGCCCTCCAGGCGGACGCCCGTCCGCACCGGGACGGCCCGTTCCTCGACCGCGGCCAGCAACGCCATCTGCAGCTCGCCCCGGTGGATGCTGTACTGCGGCCAGCGGTAGCCGGCCGAGCGCCCGCGCGGCAGCGCCAGGATCACGTTGCCGTGCCGGTCGGCGAAGGTCATGAAGGTCGTCTCCACGCCCAGCGCGGCCAGCTCGCCGGCCAGCCCCAGCTCGGTCAGCTCCCGTACGGCGTGCGGTTGCAGGTTGATCCCGACGCCGAGCGGCCTCAGCGTGGCGGCCGCCTCCACGACCACGCACTCCAGCCCGGCCGCCGCCAGGCTGAGCGCGGTGGTGAGCCCGCCGATCCCGGCGCCCACGACCATCGTCCTCACGTCGCCCCCAGTGGTCTCGATCCGGTCCCACGTGTCCCTGACGGGGAACATGACGATAAGTTTCTCGCCCTTTGCAGGCCGAAGACCAGAGTTATCCCATTAACCTCGTTCCTATCTGGGTGTGAGGTGTGTGATGCGCGGATTCAGTGACGGGGAGTTCGCCTACCTGCTTGAGCACGACCTGGCGCGGCTCGCCACGGCGGGAGCCGGGGGAACGCCGCACGTCGTGCCCGTGCGGATCCATCTCCAGCCGGACCGCGGCATGATCGCGGTCGGCTCCCGCCTGCTGCCCGGCGGCGTGCGTCCGCGGCGGTACCGCCGGGACGTCAGGGACAACCCCGAGGTGTCGCTCGTCGTGGACGACTTCACCGAGGACGGGCCGCGCGGCGTCCTCGTCCAGGGGGTCGGGCGGGTCCACGCCAAGGGCGGCGAGCGGCTGAAACCCGGGTACGAGCCCGTATGGGTGGAGATCATGCCGCTGGCCGTCGCGTCGTGGGGCATCGACTCGGGCGCTTACGAGCCGCCGCGCAGCCGCCCGGTCGCCGCCGGCACGTTCACTGCTCCGTGAGCCGCTGCGCGCCGAGGTGCCAGGCCAGCACCCGCCGCTCGGCCACCAGGAACAGCTCGTTGAGCAGGTAGCCCAGCACGCCGAGCAGCACGATCCCGGCCCACATCGCGGGCAGGTCGAACGTCGAGTACGCGGTGGTGAGCTGGAACCCGATGCCGTTGGAGGCCCCCGGCAGCAGCTCGGCGAAGACCATGACGATCAGCGACAACGACAACGACAGCCGCAGCCCGGCGAACATCTTCGGCAGCGCCGACGGCAGGACGACCCGCAGCAGGCGTTCGGTCCCCGACAGCCGGAACACCCGCCCGGTGTCCAGGTGCAGCGGATCGACCGCCCGCGCGCCGTCGGCGGTGTTGAGCAGCACCGGCCACACGACGCTGAACATGATGAACGCCAGCTGCATGCGCAGCCCGAAGCCGAACACCACCAGGAACACGGTGACCAGCGCGGGCGGCGGGATCGCGCGCAGGAACTGCAGCACGCCGTCGAGATAGTCGTAGACCCGCGCCGACAGCCCGAACGCCAGCCCGAGCAGCACCCCGGCCACCGCCCCGCCCGCGAACCCGGCGGCCATCCGGCCCAGGCTCGGCAGGACGTCGTCCACCGCCGCGCCGGTCAGGAACAGGCTGCCGGGCGGGCCGGAGAACCACATCTGGTGCATCCGGGCCACGATCGTCGTCGGCGGCGGGAAGAACGAGCTGCCCGCCAGCCGCGTGCCCGCCTCCCAGGTCAGGACCAGCACGGCCAGCACGGCCACCCGGAACGCCGTGCCGCGCGTGCGGTCGCGGGCCGACGGCCCGCGCCGGGCCCCGGTCACGACCCCTCCGTCAGCCGGGCGTGGTGCCAGCGGAAGGCGCGCTGCTCGGCCGCCACCAGCAGCGCGTTGACCAGCACGCCGAACAGTCCCACCCAGAACACCCCGGCCAGGATGTCGGTCATCCTGGCCGGGACCGCGATGCCGGCGAAGAAGATGAACACGCCGATGCCCTCCCCGCGCCCGGCCACGATCTCGGTGCTGACGGTCAGGATGAGCGCCACGGACGCCGCCAGCCGCACGCCCGTGGTGATGAACGGCGCGGCCGACGGCAGGCTGACGCGCAGCAGCACCGACAGCGGGCCGAAGCCGTAGGAGCGCAGGGTCTCCTTGGCGACGGGGTCGACGCCGCGCAGGCCGTACATGGTGTTGTAGAGGATGGGCCACATGGCGGCGTAGAGCACGAGCGTGACGCGGAGCTGCAGGCCGGTGCCGATCACGAGGGCGACCAGCGGGATCAGCGCCACCGACGGGATCGGCCGCAGGAACTCCACCACCGAGCGGGTGGCGGCGTCGATCACCGGCACGCTGCCGAGCAGCAGGCCGAGCGGCACCGCCACCAGCACCGCGAGGCCGAGCCCGAAGGCCCAGGCCAGCAGGCTGGTGCGGGCGTGGGTCAGGAAGGCCGGATCGGCGAGCAGCGCCAGGCCACGCCCGACGATCCGCGTGGCCGGCGGCAGCACCTCGGCGTCCACCAGCCCCGACCGGCTCAGCAGCTCGACGAGGACGGCGAAGCCGGCCGCCCCCGCCGCCCGGCGCGACCACCGCGTGGCGGCGCCGGCCGGACGGCGGACGACGCCCGTCGCGGTGCTGCTCACCCCGACGTCGTCGGGGACATCAACGTCTTGACGTCGATCTCCTTGCCCAGCCACTTGGCCTCCCACATCCAGTCGGCCACCCGCTGCAGCCGCACCGGGTTGTCGGAGCTGGAGAAGTAGGGGAAGGTGACCGTCGCCGCCGTGGACGCGTCGATCTGCGTGAAGTTCGGCAGCACCTTGGCCACCACCTCACGGTTGTTCTCCATCAGCTTGGCCGCGTTGTGGATGGCCCGCTGGAAGGCCGCCGCCGTCCTCGGGTTCTTGTCGTACCAGTCCTGGGTGCTGATGTATCCCGAGATCGGGAACTCCGCCGCCGGCCCGGAGGCCGGGTCGAGGATCTTGCGCGCGCCCATCGACGAGGTCGCCGCGGTGACCAGAGGCTCGCCCAGGTAGGCGGCGTCGATCTGGCCGCTCTTCCACGAGGCCATGATGTTCTGGAACGTCACGGGGACGTACTTGATCGTGGCGGGGTCGATGTTGTTGGCCTTGAGCACCTGGGTGAGCGCGAGCTCCTGGAAGTTGTGCAGGACGTTGACGTTGATCGTCTTGCCCGCGAGGTCCTTCGGCGTCTTGATGGGGGAGTTGGGCAGCGCCATGATGCTGAGCGAGTCGGGGGCGGCCCGCGAGCCCTCGGCGAGCACGTGGATCTTGATCGCCCCCTTGTCGTGCGCCTGGAACATCGACACGTAGTTGCCGAACATGGCGTCGATCTCGCCGTTGACCAGCATGGGGATCGCCTCGGGGGCGGCCTGGACGACCTGCGGGGTGACGTCGAGACCCTCCTGCTCGAAGAGTTTCTGGTCGATGGCGACGTAGAGGGCGGCACTGTCGATGGCGGGCAGGGTGGCGATCTTGAGCTTCGTCTTCTCCAAGGCGCCGCCGCCGCCGTTCGCGGAGGCGGAGGGTGGTGCGCTGGCGGTGGTTGAGCCGCCGGTGCTGCACGCTACGGCGCCTAAAGTCACAGCGAACCCGATGATGGCGGCCTTGGCGGAGCGGCCAAGCCTCATGTCAGGGACTCCCTTCAAGACGTGGAGCCGGGGGGACCGGGTGGCTGAACTGCCCCCGGGGCTGAGTGCCTGACGAACAAGCAGGAATCGACCGTAGCACCACATTGGCAGTCATTATCAAGAAAATGACTCTTGTGGTTGCAATGTCCGTTTGCCGCTCTATCGTAAATAGAGGCGTGAGATGTCTTTGTCCGTTTTGGGAAAGAGGGTGGCGACCGGGGCGTCTGTTACTGGTGGGACTAGCTGACCTGGATCGTTCCGCGGGCGGAAGGGGGCTTGCGGAACACGTTTCGGCTGCCCGTTTTTGCAGGTAAACGGCGGTCTACCAATTTTGTCACAATTTTTGGACAATCCGGGATATAAGCCTCAGAGGGGCACTATAGGTGGTTGGTCCTGACCGGTACCTGTGCTCAAATGGCCCTCATCTCGATTGTACATATTGCCCCACGTGCATTTACCTGCATGGTCTTCGAGAATTCCCCTCCGGGGCGAGAGGTTGCGAGGCAAGTGAGAACGCAGAGCGCTGAAGCTTCCGCTGACCGCGAGCCGCACGGGCACCAGAAGCGACGGCTGCCCAAACCTGCTTCTAACAGGTTCGGATTGGGCAATTGGCACGTACGATCGCGCCTCGTGGCGTTGATCGTCGTACCCACGGCTGTCGCGGTGGGCCTGGGCGGGCTGAACGTGATCACCTCCCTCAGGGACGCCGACACCTACCAGACACTCAGAGAGGTGGCCGAGCTCAGCGAGCAGCTCGGCGCCGTCACGCACGAACTGGCCTTCGAACGGGACGAGACCGCTCTCTACATCGCCCAAGGCCGTCCGGAGAGCCGCGCGGCCCAGCTCCGCACCACCTACAGCGGGGTCGACAACCTCATCGACGAGGCCAAGGTGCGGGCCGGCGCCCTCACCGACACCCACGCCGACTCCGTACGCCCGGTGCTGCGCCGCCTGGAGGAGATCCAGACCCTGCGCGACACCGCCGTCAAGGGCAAGATCCAGCCGCTGCCGATGATCCAGAAGTACTCCCAGATCATCTCCACCCTCCTGCAGTTCCACGACCAGGTGGGACAGGTCGCGGTGGACGACGACATCTCCCACAGCGCCAGCTCCATGGCGGCCATCGCGCGCGCGAAGGAGCAGGCGTCCAAGCAGCGCGGCATCCTGGCCAGCGCCCTGGACAAGAAGAGCTTCGACAGCGGCGAGCTCGACGCGCTCTCCGACGCCAAGGCGCGGGAGGAGAGCGAGGAGACCCTGTTCGCCACCCTCGCCAGCATCGACCAGCTGGAGCTCTACCGCGACACCGTGGTGGGCAGGGACGTCGACCAGACCGACCTGTTCCGGCTGCGGGCCATGGCCCAGTCCGTCGAGGCCAAGCCCCTGAGCATCGGCGTACGGCCGGACAAGGACGTCGGAACCTGGTTCGACGTCAGCACGGGCAAGATCGACGCCCTGCGCAGCGTGGAGAAGTCGCTGGCCTCCTCGGTCATCCTGCGGGCCCGCGCCCTGGAGGAGGCGGCCAACCGGTCGGCGCTGATCTCCGGCGTGCTCATCATGATCCTGCTGATCGTGGTGCTGATCATCATCACCTTCATCGCCCGCTCGCTCATCAGGCCGCTGCGCAGGCTGCGCGGCGAGGCCCTGGACATCGCCGGCAAACGCCTGCCGGAGACCGTGCGGGCGCTCCGCGAGGCGGGTGACGGCAAGGTCGGGCCCGTCCCGCCGATCGGGGTGGACACCCACGACGAGATCGGCGAGGTGGCGCGCGCCTTCGACGAGGTCCACCGCGAGGCGGTCCGGCTGGCCGGCGAGGAGGCGCGGCTGCGCTCGAACGTCAACGCGATGTTCGTGAACCTGTCGCGGCGCAGTCAGACGCTGGTGGAGCGGCAGATCACCCTGATCGACGGTCTGGAGCAGGGTGAGCAGGACGAGCAGCGGCTCGGCAACCTGTTCAAGCTGGACCACCTGGCCACGCGTATGCGGCGCAACAGCGAGAACCTGCTGGTGCTGGCCGGTCAGGACCCGCCGCGGCGCTGGAGCCAGCCGGTCAAGCTGGTCGACGTCGCCCGCGCCTCCCTGTCGGAGGTCGAGAGCTACGAGCGCGTCGTGCTCCAGGTGCCCGACGGCGTGTCGGTGGCCGGCCAGGCCGTCAACGACGTCATCCACCTGCTGGCCGAGCTGGTGGAGAACGCGCTGTCGTTCTCGCCGCGCGAGACCCGGGTGGCGGTGTCGGGCAGCAGGATCGACGGCGGCGGCGTGATGTTGTCGATCACCGACTCCGGCATCGGCATGACCCCCGAGGAGCTGGCCCAGGCCAACGACCGCCTCACCGACTCGCCCAGCGTCGACGTGTCGGTCTCGCGGCGGATGGGCCTGTTCGTGGTCGCCAGGCTGGCCCACCGGCACGGCATCAGGGTGCAGCTCCGTCCGCACAGCTCTGGCGGGCTGACCGCCATGGTGCTCGTCCCGGAGAACATGCTCGGCACGCAGCCGCCCGGGTTCGCGGGCATGCAGCCGGCGGCGGCCGAGAGCACGTCCGGGAGCGAGCCGTACGTGGGGCCGCACGCGGCGCCCCCGGCCACCGACTGGCCGCCGATCTCGGCTCCGCCCGAGGCCGACTGGCCCGCGGCCGCCTCCGCCGCCGGGGCCGACTGGCCGCCCGCGCCGCCCGCGCCGGGAGCCGACTGGCCGCAGGCGCCGCTCACACCGGCGGCCGACTGGCCGCAGGCGCCTCCGGCCGCCGGACAGGACTGGCCGCGGCCCACCTATCAGATGGGCCCCGCGCACCCGTCGTACCCGTCGAACCCGGAGGCGGGGGGCAACTGGCCGCAGTGGCCCTCGTCCGACGGCTGGCCCTCCGACCCGCACGGCGGCGGCTTCGACAGCCACGACATCTGGTCGCCGCCGCGCAACAACGGCGATCGCGGGCTGCCCAAGCGTCCCCCGGCCGAGCCGCCGCCCCCCTGGAAGCAGGACGGCCTCCAGCGCCCGCGGCCCGACTTCCCCGAGACCGAGTCGGCGGCCACCGGCCCGATCCCGCCCGTGCCGCCCGCCTCCGCCGGGGACGACTACCTGCCGATCTTCGCCGCCGTCGAGTCGGCCTGGTTCGGACGCGACGAGGGCGGCTGGGGCTCGACGAAGGCCGACGCCGGCTGGAGCGCCGCCGAGGCGGCGGCCGAGCCGGCCCGCGACGGCACGACCGCGGCCGGCCTGCCCAAACGGGTGCCCAAGGCGAACCTGGTGCCGGGCTCGGCCGACACCTCCGCCTCGCCCAAGGGCGTGTCCCCGATGCCCTCGGTCTCGCCGGACCGGGTGCGGAACAGGTTGTCCAGCTTCCAGCAGGGCTTCCGGGCGGCCCGCGACGACATCACCGAGGGCAGGGCGTTCCAGCCGGGCCCTCGCGGCTCCTACAACGGTGAAGCCCACAACAGTGAAAGAGAGGAGGGCGCATGAACGACCTGAGCCACGCGGCGCGCGGAGTCGACTGGTTGATCACCGACTTCGTCAGCACGGTCCCCGGTGTGGCACATGCGGTGGTCGTCTCGTCCGACGGGTTGCCGCTTGCGGCCTCGTCGGGTTTTCCGGCTGACCGGGCCGACCAGCTGGCCGCCATCGCGTCGGGGCTGGTGAGCCTGACGCAGGGTGCGGCCAGGGTGTTCGAGGGGGGTGCGGTCAACCAGACGATCGTGGAGATGCAGCGCGGGCTGATGCTGATCATGTCGATCAGCGACGGTTCGTGCCTGGCGGTGCTGGCGGCTCCGGACTGTGACATGGGGCTGGTGGCGTACCAGATGACTCTGATGGTGGATCGCGCCGGTCAGGTGCTGACCCCGGCTGTGCGGGCCGAGTTGCGCGCCAGCCAGACCAGGTGATGTAGGTGACGGACCAGAGATGGAACAGCGGCGGCTGGGCGCCTCCGCCCAGGCCACAGCCCCAGTCGCAGCTGCACCCCGACCCCGCCTCGCCCGTCCGCCCGTACGCGGTGACGGGTGGGCGGACGGCGCCCAGGGTCAAACTGGCGATGGAGGCCCTGGTGTCGTCGGCGACGGCCGAGCACCGGGAGTTCTCGCACATCACGCCGGAGTACCAGGCGATCAGCCAGCTGTGCAGGCAGGTCAGGTCCGTGGCCGAGGTGTCGGCGCTGCTGCGGATCCCGCTGGGCGTGGTGCGTGTTCTGATCGCCGACATGGCGGCCGAGGGCCTGGTCCGCGTGCATCAGCCACAGCTGGACGCCGGCAGGCCGGACGTTAATCTGCTCGAAAGGGTGCTCAGTGGACTTCGCAGGCTCTAGCCCCGGCTTGACTTCAACGAAGATCGTGGTGGCCGGCGGTTTCGGGGTGGGCAAGACGACGTTCGTCGGCGCGGTCTCGGAGATCATGCCGTTGACCACCGAGGCGGTGATGACCGACGCCTCCGCGGGGATCGACGACCTGGGCATGACGCCCCTGAAGTCGACCACGACCGTCGCGATGGACTTCGGCCGCGTCTCGCTCGACCGTGACCTGATCCTCTATCTGTTCGGCACGCCGGGCCAGCACCGGTTCTGGTTCATGTGGGACGACCTGGTGCGCGGCGCGATCGGCGCGGTCGTGCTGGTGGACACCCGCCGGCTGGCCGACAGCTTTCCCGCGATCGACTACTTCGAGGAGGCGCAGCTGCCGTTCGTGGTGGGCGTCAACGGCTGGGACGGCCAGTACCCGCACAGCGACGCCGAGGTCCGCGACGCCCTCACGCTGGCCCCCCACATCCCGCTCGTCCGGCTGGACGCGCGCTCCAAGGACGCCGTCAAGAGCGCGCTGATCCAGCTGGTCGAGCACGCCCTGTCGATCAGGATGGCGGTGCCGGGCTGGAGCGGCGGCAGTTGATCCGGCCCGCCGCCGCCCCTCGCGCTCAGCGGGGCCGGGCCTCGATGAGGCTGGCTCCCGAGCCCAGCTCGACGACCTCGGCCAGGCGCAGGTCCGCCCGGTCGAGCAGTGCCGTGTACTGCTCCCGGCTGCGCTCGGCGCCGCCGTCGAAGATCGCCAGCATCCGCATGTCGATGTCCTTGCCCAGGTGCGGCGCCTCGTCGTCGGGCAGCACCACCTCCAGCACCAGGACGCGGCCGCCGGGGTTCATCGCCCGGCGGACGTTGCGCAGGATCGTGACCGCGTCCTCGTCGTCCCAGTTGTGCAGGACGCTGGCCAGCAGGTAGACGTCGCCGCCCGCCGGGACCTCGGTGAAGAAGTCGCCGGTGACGACCTCGCTCCGCTCGCCCAGCCCCTCGGCGGCCAGCAGCTCCCTGGCCCGGTCGGCCACGTGCTCCAGGTCGAACAGGATGCCGCGCATGTCCGGGTTGGCGTGCAGCACCGTGGCCAGGATGTGGCCCTTGCCGCCGGCCACGTCCACCATGGTCGCGGTGGCCGGGAAGTCGTACCGCTTGGCCAGGCCCTCGGTGAAGGGGATCGCGCGGGCGGTCATGTAGTCGTCGAACAGCTTGCCCGCCCCGGGGTTGGCCGCCAGGTAGTCGTACAGGTGGCCGTAGCGGGCGGCGAAGGCCGAGCCGCCGTCGCGGACGGTCGCGGGCAGGTTGCCCATGGCGTGCCAGAAGCCCTCCTCGCCGAGCATCCTGATCGACGAGCGCACCGAGTCGGGCACGTCCGAGCGCAGCGCCGTGCCGCGCTCGGTCAGGTCGAACGTGTCCGGCCCGGCGCCGCGGACCACGCCCATCCCGGCCAGCTCGCGCAGCACGCGGCGCAGCCGGGGGGCGTCGGCCTCGCAGCGGGCGGCCAGGTCGGCGGTGGTGAGCGGACCGTGGGCGAGATGGTCGGCCAGGCCGAGCTCCGCCATGGTCAGCAGAGCGGCGAAGCGCGAGATGTCGGCCACGGCCCCCCAGAGGAGGTCATCCGAGTGGGGCATGGGGTCCTTCCAGAAGTCAGACGTTGCGGTTGGCCTGCCGGTGCCACACCAGCAGGCGGCGCTCGGCCAGCACGAACAGCGAGTTCACCAGGTAGCCGAGGATGCCGAGCAGGGCGATCGCGGCCCACACGCCGGGCCCGTCGAAGCTGCGCTGGGCCTGCAGGAGCTGGTAGCCGATGCCGTCCGTGCTGCCGAACAGCTCGGAGATCACCATGAGGATCAGCGCCAGGGACAGGCTCAGCCGCAGCCCGGCGAAGATCTTCGGCGAGGCGGCGGGGAGCACGACGACGCGCAGGCGCTGTGCCTTGGACAGGCCGAACACGGTGGCGGTCTCGGTGTAGGTGCGGTCCACGGCCCGGACGCCCTCGATCGTGTTGAGCAGCACCGGCCAGATCACGCCGAACACGATCGTGGCGAGCTGCATGCCGAGCTGCGCGTACTCGGTGCGCGCGAACAGCGCGACGAACAGCGGCAGCAGCAGCGGCGGCGGGATCGCCCGGCCGAACTCGAACAGCGCGTCCACGTAGTCGGTGGCCGTCTTGGAACGGCCGAGCGCCACGCCGAGCAGCACCCCGAGCAGCGAGGCCAGGATCCAGCCGCTGAACATGCGGCCGAGGCTGGGCAGGATGTTGCCGATCGCGTCCTCGGTGAGGAACAGGTGGGAGGCGGGCCCGGAGAACCACATTTGGTACATGCTGGTGACGATGGTGAGCGGCGGCGGGAAGTCGCTGTCGTCGATGAGCCGCCCGAGCAGCTCCCAGACGACCAGCACGACCGGCACCACCCACAGCCTGGACAGCCGCCTCACGACTCCGACGCTCCCATCCGGACGCGGTGCCAGCGGAACAGCCGCCGCTCGCCGGCCAGCAGGACGAGGTTCGCGAACACCCCGAACGCCCCGGCCCAGAACGTCGCCGCCATGATCAGGTCCATCCGGTTGCCGCTGCCCGCCTGGATCGTGTAGACGCCGATCCCGGCCGTGCCGCCGGCCAGCAGCTCGGCGCTGACCGCGAGCACGAGCGCGATGCCGGCCGCGATCCTGATGCCGGTCGCGACGAAGGGGGCGGCGCTCGGCAGGCTGACCCGGGCCAGCACGGCCAGGCGGCCGAAGCCGAAGCTGCGCAGCGACTCCTTGGCCAGCGGGTCCACGTCCTGCATGCCGTACAGGGTGTTGATCAGGATCGGCCACATGGACGCGTACACGATGACCGAGACCTTCATCAGGCCGTCCACCGGGATCAGCAGGATCGCCAGCGGGATGATCGCCACCGAGGGGATCGGGCGCATGAACTCCAGCAGCGGCCGGATCGCCCGCTCCACCGGCGGCACCGCCCCCAGCAGCACGCCCAGCGGCACGGCCACGACGATGGCGGCGAGCAGGCCGAGCGCCCAGTTGGTGAGGGTGGTGACCAGGCCCTCCGTGAACACCGGGTCGGCGAGCAGGCGCACGGCTTCGTACAGGATGACGGAGGGCGCCGGGAAGATCACGCCGTCGCTCAGCGCGAAGCGGATGACCAGCTCACCGGCGATGAGGAACCCCGCGGCGCCGGCGGCGCCGCGGAGCAGACGCGCGGTGTTCATCAGCTTGCAGGGGCGGCGATGACCGACTTCACGTCGACCGGGCTGGTGAGGTACTTGTACTCCAGCATCAGGTCGGCGACCTTCTGCAGCCGGTTCTCGTTCAGCTCGCTCGGGTACGTGCCGAGCGTGATCACCGAGGCCGTCTTGGCGTCGATCTTGGTGTACTTCGGCAGCGTCTCCTCGATGACCTTGCGGTCACTGGAGGCGAGCTGCTGCGCCTTGGCGATGGCCCGCTGGAAGGCGGCCAGCGTCTTCGGGTACTTCTGCACCCAGTCCTCGGTGGCCATCCAGCCGGCGATGGGGAAGTCCTCCGTCTGGCCGGTCATGGTGTCGGCGAGCTTGCGGAAGCCGAAGGCGCTCTGGTTGGCGGTGATGAACGGCTCGGTCATCCAGCCCGCGTCCGCCTGCGCGGAGTTGATCGCGTTGCCCTGCTCCGGGAACGGCTTCTCCACGAACTTGACGTCGGACTCGGTCAGGCCGGCGACCTTGAGCTGCGTCTCCACGGCCAGGGTGGCGATGTTCCTGAGGTTGTTGACGTAGATCGTCTTGTCCTTCAGGTCCGCCACCGTCTTGATGGGGGAGTCCTTGGGCACCATGATGTTGAACGTGTTCGGCGCGGCCTGGTACATGTCCGCGACCAGCTTGATCTTCTTGCCCTTGCTCACCGCGAGGAAGGTCGAGACGTAGTTGGTCTGCGAGATGTCGAGCGCGCCGCTCTCGATCTGCGGCAGCGCCGCCGCGCCACCGGTGATGGTGACCGGCTCGACGGTCAGTCCCTCTTCCTTGAAGAAGCCCTTTTCGTTGGCGAGATAGACCGACACAACGTCGGGCACGGGGAGGGCGCCGACCTTGATGGTGGTCTTCTCCAGGCCCTTGCTGTTGGCCGAGCTCTTCGCGGTCTCGCCGCTGCCTCCGCCGCAGCCGGCAAGGGTGAGCGCCAGAGCCACGCCGACGACAATGGCGTGACCGCGCATAGTGCGTGTCATGGGGGGGTTCTCCTACCAGGGGGAAGTTCCGGAGATCGGCACGGGATGCCGGGCGTGAAGCGTACCGGAGCCGACTTCGGATCTACAGCGCTATGCCGCGTATATGTTGGTTTATCGCGAAAATATGACAAATCGGCGCTATAGATGTAAATCTGAAGATTAAGTACGTTTAGTGGTGATATGTCCGTATTGGGACGGTGGTTGCGCTCCGTGTGCGCTGGTATGCGACGTGAAGGGAGTGCGATGTGGAACGGTTGAAAACCACCGAAACGTTGGCCTAAGTATGAGGTTTGTGCTCAAATTGGGCCTCGAACTTGCCTGCGATCACTCGTCCGCGTGACGAAGCCGCTGATTCCCCCTGAAGCAGGCCATGGCGAGAGGTTGCCACCAGTGAGGACAACAACGACCGGATCCGGTCGTGGCCGGGCTCCGGACGCCCCGGAAAAGGCCGCGGACGGCGAGGTGCGGCAGGCCCACCCGCCCAAGGCGGGCAGCCCGTTCGCCCTGCGCAACTGGCGCGTGCGTACCCGCCTCATCGCCCTCATCGCCATTCCCACGCTCGTCGCCGTCGTCCTCGGCGCCCTGCGGGTCACGACGTCGATCAACAGCGCCCAGCAGTACCAGGACATCAGCAGCGTGGGGACCCTGGTCGCACAGCTCGGCGAGCTCGCCCGCGACCTCGGGCTCGAACGCGACCTGGCCACCCGCCACGTCGCCACCAACCGCGGAGCCTCCGACGAGCAGCGGTTGCAGAGCCAGCACGAGATCGTCGACAAGCGCATCGCCAGCACCCTTGAGGTGGGGAAGAAGTCCGAAACGTCGCTGTCCGACCTCGGCAGGAAGTCCCTCGACCACATCCGGATCCGGCTCGGCCAGATCCCCACGATGCGCAAGGCCGTCGCCGAGACCAAGCTCGGCCCGCTGCCCACCAGCGAGAAGTACTCCGAGGTCATCGCCGAACTGCTGCAGCTCTACGACGAGCTCGGCCAGGGCTCCACGGACGAGGAGATCATCGCCACCAGCGCGGCCCTGCGTGCCGTCGCCCGCGCCGAGGAGGAGGCCTCCAAGCAGCGCGGCCTGCTGACCAGCGCCCTGATCAGAGGCTCGTTCGAGGAGCCGGAGTACAACGCCTTCCTCGACGCCCGCTCCCGCCGCAACAGCGAGCGGGACTCCTTCCGCGCCGTCGCCACGCCCGCGCAGCGCCAGTTCTACGACAACACCGTCGCCAGCCTGAAGATCGGCCGCGCCGAGTTCTACGCCAGCCGCGCGGTGCTGCTGCACAACGCCAACCAGTCCCTGCGCCGGCTCGACACCTCGACCAGGGACGACACCGACCAGTGGTTCCAGTCCATCACCGAGACCGTCGAGCGCCTGCACACCGTGCAGAAGTCGCTGTCGGAGCAGATCGCCACCCGAAGCGCCGACATCGCCAGCAGCGACCGGCAGCTCGCGGCGATCAACATCGGCATCGTGGTGGGCCTGCTCGTCCTGGTCCTCGCGATCACCGCCCTGATGGCCGGCTCGCTGGTGCGCCCGCTGCGCCGCCTGCGCTCGGACGCCCTGAAGATCGCCGGCCAGACGCTGCCCGACCTGGTCCGGCAGCTGCGCAACACCGACGTCAGCCCGGAACAGCTCCAGGTCCCGCCGATCGAGGTCAACTCCAAGGACGAGATCGGTGAAGTCGCCCGCGCCTTCGACGAGGTCCACCGCGAAGCCGTCCGGCTGGCCGGTGAGGAGTCCAGGCTCCGCTCGAACGTCAACGCGATGTTCGTGAACCTGTCGCGGCGCAGTCAGACCCTGGTGGAGCGGCAGATCACCCTGATCGACGGTCTGGAGCAAGGCGAGCAGGACGAGCAGCGGCTCGGCAACCTGTTCAAGCTGGACCACCTGGCCACGCGCATGCGGCGCAACAGCGAGAACCTGCTGGTCCTGGCCGGCCAGGATCCGCCGCGGCGCTGGAGCCAGCCGGTCAAGCTGGTCGACGTCGCCCGCGCCTCCCTGTCGGAGGTCGAGAACTACGAGCGCGTCGTCCTGGAGGTGCCCGAGGGCGTCTCCATCGCCGGCCAGGCCGTCAACGACGTCATCCACCTGCTGGCCGAGCTCATCGAGAACGCGCTGTCGTTCTCCCCGCGCGAGACCCGCGTCCCCGTCTCCGGCAGCAGGATCGACGGCGGCGGGATCATGCTCTCCATCAGCGACTCCGGCATCGGCATGACCGGCGAGGAACTGGTCCAGGCCAACGAGCGCCTGACCGACGCCCCCACCGTGGACGTGTCGGTCTCCCGCCGCATGGGCCTGTTCGTGGTCGCCAGGCTGGCCCACCGCCACGGCATCAGGGTGCAGCTCCGCCCGCACGGCTCCGGCGGCCTGACCGCCATGGTCCTCATCCCCGAGACGCTGCTCGGCGCGCAGCCCGCCGCGGTCGCCGGCGCGGGCGGCAACACCGCCGCCACGACCGCCCGCGAGGACGCCTTCGCCGCCTCCCAGCCCGCCGCCGGGGCCCAGCAGTGGCCCGGCGCCTCGGGCTTCGGGCTCGCCCCCGGGCACCCGTCCTACCCGTCGTACCCGTCCGAGCCGGCCGGCGGGTCGTGGCCGTCGATGCCGAACTCGCTGCCGTCCTCGATGCCGCAGTGGCCCTCGACGGAGTCGACGAACACCGGCTCCGACTGGCTGCCGGACTCGTCGTCCGACGTCTGGGTGTCCTCGCGCGGGCCGGTCACCGGGGAGCACGCGCCGCCGCAGCGCGGCCTGCCCCCCGAGGAGCCCCGCGCCTGGTCGGCTCCGCCGCAGGAGACGTCGCCCGCGTCCAAGTACGACTACCCCGAGACCGAGTCGGCGGCGACCGGCCCGATCCCCGTCGTCAAGCCCGCCTCCGGCGGGGACGAATACCTGCCGATATTCGCCGCGGTGGAGTCGGCCTGGTTCGACCAGGGCGAGCCGAGCGCCACCTGGGGCTCGGCCAAGGCCGACGCCGGCTGGAACGCGGCGGCGTCCGTGGTGGAGCCCGTACGCGACGGCTCGACGGCGGCCGGGCTGCCCAAGCGGGTGCCCAAGGCCAACCTGGTGCCCGGATCGGCGGACACGGCGTCCGCGCCCAAGGGCGTGGCTCCCATGCCCTCGGTCTCGCCCGACCGGGTGCGCAGCAGGTTGTCGAGCTTCCAGCAGGGCTTCCGAGCAGCGCGTGACGACATCAGCGAGGGCAGGACATACCAATCCGGCCCGAGGAACGACAGTAGGGAGGAGGGCGCGTGAATGACCTGAGCCACTCGGCGCGCGGAGTCGACTGGTTGATCACCGACTTCGTCAGTACCGTCCCGGGGGTCGCGCACGCGGTGGTCGTGTCATCCGACGGGTTGCCGCTCGCGGCTTCGTCGGGTTTTCCGGCTGACCGGGCTGATCAGCTGGCCGCCATCGCGTCGGGACTGGTGAGTCTCACGCAGGGCGCGGCCAGGGTCTTCGAGGGTGGTGCGGTCAACCAGACGATCGTGGAGATGCAGCGCGGGCTGATGCTGATCATGTCGATCAGCGACGGCTCGTGCCTGGCGGTCCTGGCGGCTCCCGACTGCGACATGGGACTGGTGGCGTACCAGATGACCTTGATGGTGGATCGCGCCGGTCAGGTGCTGACCCCGGCGGTGCGCGCGGAGCTGCGCGCCAGCCAGACCAGGTGATGTAGGTGACGGATTCCTGGAACAGCGGTGGTTGGGAGCCCCAGCCGCCGGTCAGCTCGGACCCGGCCTCGCCGGTGCGCCCGTACGCGGTGACGGGCGGGCGTACCGCGCCCAAGGTCAAGCTGGCCATGGAGGCCCTGGTCTCGTCGGCTACGGCCGAACACCGGGAGTTCTCCCACATCACCCCCGAGTACAAGGCGATCAGCCAGCTCTGCCGTCAGGTTCGGTCGGTCGCCGAGGTGTCGGCGCTGCTGCGGATCCCGCTCGGTGTGGTGCGTGTTCTGATCGCTGACATGGCGGCCGAGGGCCTGGTACGGGTGCATCAGCCGCAGCTGGATGCGGGTAGGCCGGACGTCAACCTGCTGGAAAGGGTGCTCAGTGGACTTCGCAGGCTCTAGCCCCGGTCTGACCTCGACGAAGATCGTGGTGGCCGGCGGCTTCGGCGTGGGCAAGACGACGTTCGTCGGCGCGGTCTCGGAGATCATGCCGCTCACGACGGAGGCCGTCATGACGGACGCCTCCGCGGGCATCGACGACCTGGGCATGACGCCGCTGAAGTCGACCACGACCGTCGCGATGGACTTCGGCCGCGTCTCGCTCGACCGCGACCTGATCCTGTACCTGTTCGGCACGCCCGGACAGCACCGGTTCTGGTTCATGTGGGACGACCTCGTGCGCGGCGCCATCGGCGCCGTCGTCCTGGTCGACACCCGCCGCCTGGCCGACAGCTTCCCCGCGATCGACTACTTCGAGGAGGCGCAGCTCCCCTTCATCGTGGGGATCAACGGCTGGGACGGCACGTACGCCCACAGCGACGCCGAGGTCCGTGACGCCCTCACGCTGGCCCCCCACATCCCGCTGGTGCGTCTCGACGCCCGCCAGAAGGACTCGGTCAAAAGCGCTCTGATCAACCTCGTCGAGCACGCGTTGACCGTCCGGATGGCCGTGCCAGGCTGGAGCGGCTAGGAGAGCGGATAGGCTGAAGTCTTAGACGTACATTCGCTTCGAGGACTGGCCAACCACGTGTTCGAGACGCTTTCCGACCGGCTGACATCGGTCTTCTCCTCCCTCCGATCCAAGGGTCGGTTGTCCGACGCCGACATCGACGCCACCACCCGCGAGATCCGCATCGCCCTGCTTGAGGCCGATGTCGCGCTCCCGGTGGTCAAGGCGTTCGTCGCCCAGGTCAAGGAGCGCGCCCGCGGCGCCGAGGTCTCCCAGGCGCTCAACCCGGCGCAGCAGGTCGTCAAGATCGTCAATGACGAGCTGATCGAGATCCTCGGCGGCGAGACCCGCAGGCTCCGCTTCGCCAAGACCGCGCCGACCGTCGTCATGCTCGCGGGTCTCCAGGGCGCCGGCAAGACCACCCTGGCCGGCAAGCTGGCCCGGTGGCTGCGCGATCAGGGCCACGCGCCCCTGCTGGTCGCCGCCGACCTCCAGCGGCCCAACGCCGTGCAGCAGCTCCAGGTCGTGGGCGAGCGCGCCCAGGTCGCCGTCTTCGCGCCCGAGCCGGGCAGCGGCGTCGGCGACCCGGTCGACGTCGCCCGCCGCTCGATCGACGAGGCCCGGCGGCTCAACCACGACATCGTCATCATCGACACCGCCGGTCGCCTGGGCATCGACCAGGAGATGATGAAGCAGGCCGCCGACATCCGCGACGCGGTCCGCCCCGACGAGGTCCTGTTCGTGGTCGACGCCATGATCGGCCAGGACGCCGTCACCACGGCCCAGGCGTTCATGGACGGCGTCGGCTTCGACGGCGTCGTGCTGACCAAGCTCGACGGCGACGCCCGCGGCGGCGCCGCGCTGTCGGTGCGGCACATCACCGGCCGCCCGATCATGTTCGCCTCCACCGGCGAGAAGCTGGAAGACTTCGACGCCTTCCACCCCGACCGGATGGCCTCCCGCATCCTCGACATGGGTGACATCCTCACCCTGATCGAGCAGGCGCAGAAGACGTTCGACGAGGAGCAGGCCGCCAAGATGGCGGGCAAGCTCACCTCGGGCGAGAACTTCACGCTCGACGACTTCCTCGAGCAGATGATGATGGTCCAGAAGATGGGCCCCATCAAGAACCTGCTCGGCATGATGCCCGGCATGGGGCAGATGCGCGACCAGCTCAACTCCATCGACGACCGCGACCTCGACCGCATCGCCGCCATCATCCGCTCGATGACGCCCGGCGAGCGGCAGGACCCGAAGATCATCAACGGCTCCCGCCGCGCCCGCATCGCCGCCGGCTCCGGCGTCACGGTCAGCGCCGTGAGCAACCTCGTCACGCGCTTCTTCGAGGCGCAGAAGATGATGAAGCGGGTGGCCGGGGGCATGGGGCTGCCGGGCATGCCCGGGGGGCGCGGGAAGGCGTCCAAGGCCCAGAAGAAGGCCAAGAAGGGGCGGCGCGTCAGCGGCGACCCGCGCAAGGCGGGCCTGGAGAAGTCGGCTTCCCCGTCGCCCGACGGTGAGGGCGGCGCGCCCAAGGCCGGGGGAGTGCTGGGGAACCTGGGCGGCAAGCTGCCGCCGGGGCTCGAACTGCCGCCGGGCTTCGACCCGTCGAAGCTGAAGCTGCCCGGGCAGTAACCGCGCCGACCGGGGCGGGCACCCGTTCCGCCCGCCCCTGCCCGGCCTGCACGTCTGCCCGGCCTGCACTTTTGCCGGGTCTGCACATTTGCCCGGCCTGCCCGGCCTGCGCGGCCTGCGCGGCCTGCCCGGCCTGCCCGGCCTGCCCGGCCTGTGCGTCTGCTGGGCCTGCGCTTTTGCCGGGCCTGCGGGTTTGCACGGCCTGCGCGTTTGCACGGCCTGCGCGTTTGCTGGGGCCTGCCGCGTCCGCCTCTCGCGCCTGCTTGTCGGGCAGGTCCTTTTCACGTGTTGTCTGGCGTGTAGCTGTCTATTGCGTGGCCTTCTGTCGCGCGTCTCCTTGCCGGGCGCGTGCCTGTCCCTGACCACGACCCTGGGCTGGCCGACCGGCGCGTCCGTCTGTCCGCCGCGCCTGTCTGGCGCCCGACTCGGAGCCGTGTCTCTTACGCGTGCCATGGCGGGCCTCGCCCCGCACCGGAAGCTCTGGGCATCCAGGCGCGCCCTTACACCTGCGTCCCTTGCGGCGGCGGCCCCTTGCGATGGCGGCCCCTTACGCCGGCGCCCCTGTGCTGGCGGTCCCTGTGCTGGCGGCCCTTGCGGTGGCGGTCCCTGTGCTGGTGGCCCTTGCGTCGTCGGTGCTGTGCCGGCGGGTTTTGGCGCCGGTCTTGCTCGCCCCGGTGCCCCCTTCGCGCCGATTCTTCTCGTACTACCCCTACTCGCGCCGCCTTCATGACGGTGGTTTGCGCGTCGGGCTGTGTCGCTGTTCGCCGGTGTGTTCGCGCTCGCCCGAACGGGTGCGCGCCCGGGACCGTGGTCGGTCACCGGGCGCGCGGATGTGAGGCCGTTCGGCCTGCTCTAACGGCAGAGGAGCATCCACTGAAGAGCGGGGTCCATGAGGAGCCACCCTGAGGCGGCCGTTACGGGCATCCACATCGGCAGGCCGGTGAGCGGCGACCTCTGGGTCACCCAGGCGTCTTCGTGCGCCGGACCGAACTCGCCGCCATGATCGCCGGGCCATTGATGGCCGCTGGGGTCGCCGTGGTGGTGCGGCTCATGCGGGTTGTACGGCCACTCGCAAGGGGGCCAGTGGCTCTTCTCGTACGGCTTGTGAGTCTTGTGCGGCTTGTGAGTGCAGTCATGCGTGGGCGTCGGGCTCGGCGCGGGCGTCGGCGTCACAGTGGGCGTCGGCGTCACAGTGGGCGTCGGGTTCGGCGTCGGCGTCACGGTGGGTGTCGGCGTGACCGTGGGTGTGGGTGTCACGGTGGGTGTCGGCGTCACCGTGGGTGTGGGCGTCACGGTCGGCGTGGGCGTCGGTGTCACGGTGGGCGTAGGAGTGACGGTCGGCGTCGGCGTCACGGTGGGCGTCGGGTTCGGCGTCGGCGTGACGGTGGGCGTCGGTGTCACGGTGGGTGTGACCGTGGGGGTGGGTGTCACGGTGGGCGTAGGGGTGACGGTGGGCGTGGGGGTCGGGGTCACCGTGGGGGTGATCGTGGGCGTCGGGGTGGGCTGGTTGGGGACGCAGTTGACCTCCACCCGGCCGATGGTCACCTCCGTGAGCGGCCCCTCGTAGACGACGTTCCCGTCGGCGTCCCGCAGGCTGGCCGAGATCGAGATCGTCATGTCCGCCTCGGCGGAGGTCGCGTCGTTCGTCGTGGCGTTGTCGGTCCTGACCACCGTCAGGATCCCGTCGTACACGCCGGGGTACCCGAGCTGCGCGCCCGTCGCGGGCACCTCCGTGGTCCCCTGGTCCACGGGCACGCCAAGCACCGTGATGGTCCCCGGCGCCGCCTGCACGGATGCCATCGCCGGAGCCGGCGGCGTGCACCGCGCGTGCGTCTCCACATTGCCCGTGACCAGCAGCGGCTCGGACGCGTCCGGGTTCAGCTGAAGGGTGTTGACGACCAGTTGGGCGCTGGCCTCCCAGACGTCCGGCGCGTCGAGGCCGTCGGCCTGGATCTGTTCGTTGGCCAGGCTGACGAAGTCGGTGACCCCGTCGGGGTCGCTCCAGTCGCCGGTGTCGGTGCCGGGGTCGGGCCCGACGGACGCCGTGCCCCAGGTGCCGGAGAAGCCCGGCTGGCCCAGTTCCGGGATCTCGGTGATGGTCAGGCCGATACCGTTGGCGTTGGCGAACTCGCCCGCCGCGGCGGTGGCCGTAAGCCCGAACAAGGCGCCGGTGAGCAGGACGGACGCGCCGGCGGTGAGCAGCCGCGCGCGCGTGAACAGCGGATTGGTCGTGGTGGTCACCCACCCATTCCGCAGGGAAGTTGATCAAGTCGGGCGAGGTGACACGCGGCCCTTGCCGAGCCTTTGCCGCGGCCTGCCGGGACAGGTCGAAGGCACTGTCCGCGGTCTGGCAGAATGACATGTTGGAACATCGTGACCAGGTGGGTGCCCTCTCATCTCCTGCCGGCCACGCCTGTCCCTGGAACGTCCTCTCATCGTGCCCCACTCGATGAGGTGCCGTTCACCCACGCTCGAATGCAGGAGAGACCACACCAGTGGCAGTCAAGATCAAGCTCAAGCGGCTCGGCATGATCCGCAACGCTCAGTACCGAATCGTCGTCGCCGACAGCCGCACCAAGCGTGACGGCCGGGCGATCGAGGAGATCGGCCTGTACCACCCGAAGGAAAACCCTTCGCGCATCGAGGTCAACGCCGAGCGTGCGGCCTACTGGCTGGGTGTCGGCGCGCAGCCGACCGAGCCGGTGCTCAAGCTGCTCAAGCTCACCGGTGACTGGCAGAAGTTCAAGGGGGAGGCCGCCCCGGCGCCGCTGCTGGTCGCCGAGCCCGCGCCCGACCGTCACGCCCTCTACGAGGCCGCGGCCAAGGAGGCGCTGTCCGGTGGCGACACCGGCACGGCCGCCACCACGGCGCCCAAGCGTGCCAAGAAGAAGGAAGAGGCTGAGGCCGCCCCCGCCGCCGAGACCCCGACCGAGGGCGAGGGCTGACGTGCTCGAGGAGGCTCTCGAGCACCTCGTTAAGGGCATCGTCGAACATCCCGACGATGTCCGGGTCCGCGCTCGCCGCATTCGCAGCGGGCGCGTCCTGGAGGTCCGGGTGCACCCCGAGGACCTGGGCAAGGTCATCGGACGCGGCGGGCGCACCGCCAAGGCGCTGCGCACCGTTGTGAACGCCCTGGCCGACGGGAAGTACGTACGGGTCGATCTGCTCGACCTGGACGAAGCAGTCCGTTAGCGTCAGGAATTCGCGCCCTCATCGGTCCCGAAGGGGCTGATGGGGGCGCTTGCGTTAGGAGAAGGTGGGTTTACGTGCAGCTGGTCGTCGGCCGGATAGGCCGTCCGCACGGTGTACGCGGCGAGGTCACCGTGGAGGTGCGCACCGACGATCCCGAGCTGCGCTTCGCCGAGGGCGTGGCAGTCGCGACCGACCCGGCGAGCGCGGGGCCGCTCGTGGTCGAGAGCCGCCGCTGGCACAAGGGCGTGCTGCTGATCGCGTTCGAGGGGGTTCACGGCCGCGACGCCGCCGAGGAGCTCCGGGGCACCATGCTGGTCATCGACTCCGCCGACGTGGAGTCGTCGGACGACCCGGACGAGTTCCACGACCACCAGCTCGTCGGGCTGGCGGTGGAGACCGTGTCGGGCGAGCCCGTCGGCGAGGTCACCGACGTGCTGCACCACGGCCAGGACCTGCTGGTCGTACGCCGGCGCGGGCAGGACGACGCGCTCATCCCGTTCGTGAAGGCCCTGGTGCCCGAGGTCGATCTGACGGGCGGGCGCCTGGTCGTCGACCCGCCAGAGGGCCTGCTGTGATGCGCCTCGACATCATCTCCATCTTTCCCGAGTACTTCGCCCCGCTCGACGTCTCGCTGATCGGCAAGGCGCGCGAGCGCGGCACCCTCGACGTACGCGTCCACCAGCTCCGCGACTGGGCGCACGACGTGCACAGGACGGTCGACGACACGCCGTACGGCGGCGGTCCCGGCATGGTGATGAAGCCCGAGGTCTGGGGCGAGGCCATCGACTCGGTGATCGGCGACGGCGCTCCGCGGGTCATCGTGCCGACGCCGAGCGGGCGGCCGTTCACCCAGGAAATGGCCCAGGAGCTGGCCGCCGAGCCGTGGCTGCTGTTCGCCTGCGGGCGCTACGAGGGCATCGACTCGCGCGTCATGGCCGAGTACGGCGCCCGGCTGCGGGTCGATGAGGTCAGCATCGGCGACTACGTGCTGGCCGGCGGTGAGGTCGCGGTGCTGGTGATGGTCGAGGCCGTCGGCAGGCTGCTGCCCGGCGTGCTGGGCAACGCCCAGTCGGCCGTGGACGACTCCTTCGCGCCGGGTTCGATGCAGAACCTGGTGGAAGGCCCGGTCTACACCAAGCCGCCGGTCTGGCGCGGGCACGAGGTTCCCGCGGTGCTGCTGTCCGGGCATCACGGAAAAGTCGCCCGATGGCGACGGGACGAGGCGCTCCGGCGTACGGTGCGGAACCGGCCGGAACTGGCCGCGGCGCTCGATCCAGAGACGCTCGACAAGCACGACAGGAAGCTGCTCGACGAGCTCTCGTTTCGCGTCCGGCCGGAAGATGTGGCAAACTGAATCGCTGCCGACCATCACACGGTTGGTCCGTCATGCCCGGGTAACGGTCCCGGGTTCATCAAATCAGCAAGCGTGTCCGCCGCGAGCTCCGGCCGGGTGGACCTCCGCGTGCTCGCGAGGACTTGAGGACAGCTCTCATGCACACGAAGATCCAGGAGCTCGAGAAGGCGACCCTTCGGAGCGACGTCCCGGCGTTCCGCCCCGGTGACACGCTCGAGGTCCACGTACGAGTCGTCGAAGGCAACCGCTCCCGTATCCAGGTCTTCAAGGGTTTCGTGCTGCGCCGGCAGGGCAGCGGCGCCCGCGAGACCTTCACGGTCCGCAAGGTCAGCTACGGCGTCGGCGTCGAGCGCACCTTCCCGGTGCACAGCCCGGTCATCGAGAAGATCGTGCTCGTGACCCGCGGTGACGTGCGTCGCGCCAAGCTCTACTACATGCGCGACCTGCGCGGCAAGGCCGCCCGCATCCGCGAGAAGCGTGAGTCCACGCCCGCGAAGTAACCCCAATCTTTTCCGAAAGGCCCGTGCACCGCACGGGCCTTTCGGCTTTGCGGGGCCATTTCCTTTATGTGGAGCGACTCGTGCGTGGGTGTAACGTCGGTCGAGGCTTGTCGAGCCGTTCCATCATCTAGGCTCGTCAGCGATGACAAGCGAAGACCAGGAGCACGGCGCCTCGCGCCGCCCTGTCGAGGACGAGGTGGACGTGGTCGCCGAAGAGACTCAGAAGCCAGCAAAGGGCGACAAGGAGAAGAAGGGGTCGTTCTGGAAAGAACTCCCCGTACTTGTCGTTGTGGCCCTCGTGCTGGCCCTGATCATCAAGACGTTCGTGATCCAGGCCTTCTACATTCCGTCGGAGTCCATGGAGAACACCCTGCTCAAGAACGACAGGGTCCTGGTCAACAAGCTCGTCTACCACACCCGTGACATCGAGCGCGGCGACGTGGTCGTCTTCTCCGGCGTCGACTCCTGGGACGGCGAGTTCGAGGTCGAGGAGCCGTCCAATCCGATCGCGGGCTTCTTCCGCTGGGTCGGCACGGCCTTCGGCGTCGTCCCCGGGGAGAAGGACTACATCAAGCGGGTCATCGGCGTGGGCGGCGACCACGTCAAGTGCTGCGACTCCAAGGGGCGCATCACGGTCAACGGCACGGCCATCGACGAGGAGAGCTACCTCTATCCGGGCAATGTGCCGTCCGACCGGTTCTTCGACATCACCGTGCCGCCCGGGCGGCTGTGGGTGATGGGCGACCACCGTTCCGTCTCGCTCGACTCCCGCTCGCACACCGGCGACCAGGGCGGCGGCTCGATCCCCGAAGGTCAGGTCATCGGCCGGGCCTTCGTGATCGTCTGGCCGTTCAACCGGGCGGGCGTGTTGTCCATACCCGACACCTTCGCGCAGCCCGCGCTCCAGGCACTCGGAGGGGCCGTACCGCTGGTGGCCGGGTTCGGGCTGGCCGTACCCTTGGTCCTGGTTCGTCGGCGCCGGTTGGGGAGGAAGCGCTGATGGCCGTCACCAAGAAGGCGGAGGGCGTGGCCAAAGAGAAGAAAAAGGGCGGCTTCCGGGAGACCGTCCTGCTGCTGGTGCTCGGCGTGGGCATCGCGTTGTTGCTCCAGGCGTTCGTGATCGGGTCGTTCTACATCCCGTCGGAGTCGATGGAGAACACCCTGCTCATCAACGACCGGGTCTTCGTCAACAAGCTGGCGGGCGATCCCGAGCGCGGCGACATCGTAGTCTTCAAGGGCTGGCGCACCGGCGAGGACACCATCAAGCGGGTCATCGGCGTCGGCGGCGACAAGGTGGTGTGCTGCGACTCCAAGCATCGCATCAGCGTCAACGGCACGCCGCTCGACGAGGAGTCCTACCTCTACCCCGGCGACTTCGGCGGCGGCGACAAGTTCAGCGTCACCGTCCCGGCCGGCAAACTGTGGCTGATGGGCGACCACCGCACCGCCTCGGCGGACTCGCGGGCCCACATGGACGAGCCCGGCGGCGGCTTCATCTCCGTCGACGACGTGATCGGCAAGGCGGTCGTCCGCTACTGGCCGCTGTCGCGCGGCTACCTGTTCTCCACGCCCGAGACTTTCGACAAGGTCAAGTAAGGGGCTTTCGGTCGCGGTTTGCGGCGAATGGGGCGTACGCTTCGAGTGTCATGACAGTTGCGTTCCGCCCTCGACCAAGCGTCGTCCGGCGCGATTCCGGACTCTACGCCTACGAGCGGGCGCTGGCCCGCCGTGGGCTGACCCCGATCGCGGGCGTCGACGAGGCGGGCCGTGGCGCCTGCGCCGGGCCGCTGGTCGTCGCGGCCGTCGTCCTGCGCAGGGAGATCGACGGTCTCGGTGACTCCAAGGTGCTGTCCCCGCCGGTGCGCGAGCGCATGTACGACCGCGTCGTCGCCACCGCCCACGTGGGCGTCGTGGTGATCCCGGCCGCCGAGATCGACGCCCGGGGGCTGCACAGGAGCAACATCTCCGGAATGCGGCGGGCTGTGGCGCAGTTGCCATGTGATCCGGAGTACATCCTCACGGACGGCTTCCCGGTGCCCGGAATGCCCGCGCCGTCCCTGGCGGTGTGGAAGGGGGATCAGGTGGCCGCCTGCGTGGCGGCCGCGTCGATCGTGGCCAAGGTGACGAGGGACCGCCTCATGGTCGAGCTGGATCGAAGGTTCCCTCAGTACGGTTTTGCCGAGCACAAGGGGTATGTCACGCCAGGACACCGTTTGGCACTGGAGAGACACGGCCCGTGCCCCGAACACCGTTACTCCTTCGTCACGGTGGCCAGAGGGATGGGTGAAAATGAGATGGGGGCCGGGGTTGCCTGAGCAGGCGAACCGGGGGACCGGTACGACAGGAGGACCGCGATGAGCGCAGAGGATCTCGAAAAATACGAAACCGAGATGGAGCTGCAGCTTTACCGCGAATACCGTGATGTCGTCGGTTTGTTCACATACGTCGTGGAGACTGAGCGTCGGTTCTACCTGACCAACTCGGTCGACCTCGACGTCCGTACGGCGGAGAACGGCGACGTCTTCTTCGATGTGAAGATGCAGGACGCCTGGGTGTGGGACATGTACCGGCCGGCGCGGTTCGTGAAGAACGTGCGGGTGGTCACGTTCAAGGATGTGAACGTGGAGGAACTGGCCAAGGCCGACCTGGAGATGCCCAAGGAAGGGTTCTCGGGGTAGGTCGAAGGGGCGCCGTCGAGGCGGGGGCCGGTGGGGCGGCGGGTGTTGCTGGTGGGTCCGGCGGTGGGGGTGTGTTGGGCTCGGTTGAGCTTGTGCTCGCACCTGGAGTTCCAGGGTTCTGGGGGTGGGCGTGACGGCGCGGCTGCCACGCCGCATCGGGGGACTCATCGCTCTAGGCGGCTATTGGTCCCAGGAAGTCTCGTTGCTGGTTGACCAACGCTGACCTCATCGGCCCCGATGCCTTGCACAATGCGCCTGCACCTGCTGAGCACCGCCGCCTCCTGCACGCTGGCCCCATACTGCACGCTGAGCACCCGCCTGCTGCCAGCTGGGTGCTGTCGGCACATGTTGGGCCCTGCAGGACGTTGGGCGCTGCCGGGACACGTTGGGCGCTGCGGGCACACGCTGAGCGCCATGAGCGCATGCTGGGGCGTCATCCGGCTGCGATGGTCGTCGTCGAGCGCAGGGTGAGGGTCGCCGGGCAGGCGGAAGCATTAGCCAGTTCAGACTAGCGACGCCTGGCCCGCGATGAGCGTCGGCAGCCGGCTCAAGATGAGCGCCATTTGGCCCACGATGCAGGCGTCTGCCGGCCTCCGCCACGCGCTGCCGGCCTCCGCCACGCGCTGCCGGCCTCCGCCACGCGCTGCCGGCCTCCGCCACGCGCTGCCGGCCTCCGCCACGCGCTGCCCGCCTCCTCCCACGTGTTGCCCGTCATGTGCCGCCTCGTGGGATGGGTTCCGCGTCCTACCTACACCGTCGCCGCCAGCGGTCCGCATCGCTTCAGGAGCCGTGGAGGGCCGCAGGGCCGTAGTGCTCATGATGCGCCTCCGCCGCCTCTGCGCTGTGCAGTGGCCGACTGTCGTGCCATGGCTAGCCGCCTCGGGCAGGACGGTCACAGCGCACATCGCACCTGATCACACAAGGCTCTGACCCGTTCCGTCATCCCGGCTGGATGCACAGATGACGCCCCTCGATGGCCCGGCAACGAGCCTCGGTTGCGTGGAGTTATCCACAAGCCACCGCCCAGCTCTCCCCGCTATCCCCAGAATCCCGTTCGCCTCCGTCTGATCTCCCCGCCATCCGCCAAGGTCGGTGACCGAACACAGCACCGACGACGGACGAAGGGACGCCACCCATGGCTCCGAAAGACGAGCTCGGCAAAGAAGGCGAGCACCTGGCCGCGATCTACCTCGAAGCCAAGGGAATGACGATCCTCGAACGCAATTGGCGCTGCCGTCGCGGCGAGATCGACATCATCGCCCTGGACGGTCAGGTCCTGGTGGTCGTCGAGGTCAAGACCAGATCGAGCAGATCCCACGGCACAGCCCTGGAATCCGTGAACCACACCAAACTGGCGCGGCTCCGCATGCTGGCCGCCAAATGGCTGTCGGCGCAGTCCCGGTCCTTCGAAGCCGTACGCATAGACGTGATCGCCCTTGAGCGCTTCGCGGGCAACTTCGCCCTGCGCCACATACGGGGGGCGATCTAGATGGCCGTGGCCCGCACCCGCAGCGTCGCGCTGGTCGGTGTGAGCGGCCGCAGCGTCGAGGTCGAGGCCGACGTGGGCAACGGCCTGGCCGGCATCCACCTCATCGGCCTGCCCGACACAGCGCTCAGCGAGGCCCGCGACCGGGTGCGATCCGCCGTGGTCAACAGCAGTTACCCATGGCCGGACGCCCGCATCACCGTCAGCCTCTTCCCCGCCAGCCTCCCCAAGCGCGGATCCCAGTTCGACCTCGCCATCGCCATGGCCATCCTGGGAGCCGCAGGAGTCGTCCCGGCGGAGCGCATCGCCGAGCCCTTCTTCCTGGGCGAGCTCGGTCTCGACGGCCGCATCAGGCCCGTGCGCGGAGTGCTCCCGTCCATCCTCGGTGCCGCGGCGGCGCACGAAGACGCCACGATCATCGTCCCGTCGGAGAATTCGGGGGAAGCGGGCCTGGTCCCCGACGTGAACGTGGTCCCGGTGGCTCACCTGCGCCAGCTGGTCGAGTGGCTACGCAAAGGCGACAAGCCACCCGAACCCGAGGTCGCTGGCCTCGTCGACACGCCCAAGCCCGTGGCCCAGCCCGCCGTCGACCTGGCGGACGTCGTCGGCCAGCCCGTGGCCCGCCGGGCGTTGGAGGTGTGCGCCGCAGGCGGCCACAACCTGTGGATGGTGGGCCCGCCCGGCACCGGCAAGACCCTGCTGGCCGAACGCCTTCCCACCCTCCTGCCGGACCTGGAGCTCGACCACGCCCTGGAGGTCACGGCCATCCACTCCGTCGCGGGGTTGCTGCCACCCGACAGTCCCATGATCAACCGTCCGCCGTTCGTCAGCCCCCACCACACGGCGACGGCGGCCGCCATCATCGGTGGCGGCAGCACGGTCGTCCGTCCGGGAGCGGTCTCCCTCGCGCACAGGGGCGTGCTGTTCATGGACGAGGCCCCCGAGTTCCCTCGTCACGTCCTCGACTCGTTGCGGCAACCGCTGGAGTCGGGGCGCGTCACGGTGTCCAGATCCGCGGCGTCGGTCACGTTCCCCGCCCGGTTCATGCTGGTGCTGGCCGCCAATCCGTGCCCCTGCGCCCAGGCCGACGACCAGGCCGGCGCGACCTGCCGCTGCTCGCCCACCACAAGACGTCGATATCTGGGCCGGCTGTCCGGTCCCCTCCTCGACCGCATCGACATGAAGGTCACGGTCGCCCGTTCGTCCAGACGCGAGCTCCTGGCCGACCGCCACTTCGTCGAATCCAGCGAAACAGTGGCCGAACGCGTCCTGCTGGCCCGCGAGCGCGCCGTCAAACGCCTGGCCCACACCCCCTGGCGGACGAACGCCGAGATCCCCTCATCCGTCCTCCACTCCGACCTCCGTCCGTCCGATGCGGCGATGAAGCCCATGACCTCCTGCCTCGACTCTGGCTCCCTCACCGCCCGCGGCCTCGACCGCACGCTGCGCGTCGCCTGGACCCTCGCCGACCTCGCCGGCAAAGACCGCCCAGAAGAAGACGAGACCACCGCAGCCCTCGGCTTCTGGCTCGGAGTACAACCGTGACCCCGGCCGTCCGCCTGCACACGAACCCGCCCATGAAGATCACCAGGAGGTCCCTGTGATTAGTCCAGAGCATGAGGCACGTGCGGCCCTCATGCGAGCCGCCGACGTGGGCGACACGGCCATGGGCCGCCTGGTGGCGCACCTCGGTGCCTCCGGAGCGGTGGAGGCGATCCGCGAGCGCGCACTTCCACCGGCCTTCACCGCCCAGGAGTCCCGGCAGGAACGTCCGTGTGACCTGTCGGGTCGGCTGAACGCCTGGTTCCTCCGGCTGGCTGCGTCGAAGCCCGCCGCCGATCTGGAGGCCGGCGAGAAGCACGGAGCCAGGCTGATCGTCCCAGGCGACCCCGAATGGCCCACGCAACTGGACCATCTCGGCCCGAGCCGCCCCCTGGGCCTCTGGTTGCACGGCACGGCCGATCTCCGCTTCGCCTGCCTGCAGTCCGTGGCCGTCGTAGGAGCCCGAGCCGCGACCCAGTACGGTCTGCACATCGCGGCCGACTTCGGCATCGGCCTCAGCGAAGCGGGCTGGTCCGTCGTCTCCGGCGGCGCCTACGGGGTGGACGGCGCGGCCCACAAGGGCGCCCTGCTGGCCGGCTCACCCACGGTGGTCGTTCTCGCCTGCGGAGTGGACATCTGCTACCCGAGCGGCCATCAGGAGCTCTTCGCCCAGGCCCGCGAGCAGGGCGTCGTGGTGAGCGAATGCCCGCCCGGCGTCCATCCCACCCGCGCCCGGTTTTTGATCAGGAACCGCCTCATCGCCGCCCTGACCAGAGGCACGGCCGTCGTGGAGGCAGCCCTCCGCAGCGGTGCCCTGAACACCGCCGGCCACGCGCTCACTCTCAACCGTCACCTGGGGGCGGTGCCCGGGCCCACCACGTCCGCGTTGTCGGCCGGCTGCCACAAACTCCTGCGCGAACGCAAGGCGGTCTGTGTCACCACTCCGGAGGAAATGATCGAACTAGTCGGCGTCATGGGCGACGACCTGGCCCCGCAGACCCGAACGCCCATCGTCCCCCGCGACGGTCTCAGCGAATCCACCAAGAGAGTCCTGGACGCCATCCCCACCCGCGGCGGCGCCGGTCCAGCCTCGATAGCGGTCTCAGCAGGCGTCAGCATGGACATCACACTGAGTGCCCTCGGCGGTTTGGCCGCAGCCGGATACATAGAACGAGCGGGCGGCGGCTGGCGCCTCCGCAAAACCACATCCAGCTACCCGAAAGCCCCCGAAACCATGGCCCTGACCCCACCCCCGGCCAACGAAGCCCCAGCCACAGACCCTCCGCCACCTGCGGAAGACGACACCCCACCCCCGCCCCACCCCGAAGAACTCGCACCTCCTACCTGACCAATCGTTGTGACGTGGGGGCATGCGACACCGCCGATGTGACAGCCACCATGACCCAGGTGGCGAGTTCATCGGGTGAGATGGTGAAGGAAGGGGGCATGAGGGCGATTGAAAATGACTGACATGTGGGCAATGAGACGCGCAACCAAGCCGCAGCCGACGTCCGCGCCGTGCCGCGCCGTGCCGTGCCGTGCCGTGCCGTGCCGTGCCGTGCCGTGCCGTGCCGTGCCGCGTCGTGCCTTGCTCGGCCGCTCGGACGGACGCTCGAGCGGTTGAGCTGCACACCGCTCCCATGGCGAAGCCCGAGGCATCAGGCGGCACAGCAGTGACAGAAGTGGCGAATGTTCGTGGGGACAGTAGGTGAAGCCTTGAACAGCGACCTGAACGACAGCCTGAACCGCGACCCAAATCCCGACCTGAACCCCAACGTGAACGCAGACCAGAACCCCAGCGTGAACGCAGACCAGAACCCCAGCGTGAACGCAGACCTGAACCTTGATGTGAACGCGGACCCGGACCCCCACGTGAACGCTGACTTGAACCCCCACGTGAATGCGGACCTGAATCGTGACCTGAACCCTGGTCTGCACCGTGACGTAAATGCCGACGAAGTGCTTGCCGAGTTCGAGAGGTATTTGCGGTTCGAGCGAGACCTTTCCCCACATACAGTGCGCGCCTATCTCTCCGACATCACCGCCCTCCTCGACCACCTCCATGGACGGCTTGACGGCCTGGACATCAGCGAGCTGAGGGGCTGGCTGGCCGACCAGCACAGTGCAGGCAAGGCAAGAGCCACGCTGGCTCGCAGAACGGCGTGCGTCCGTACCTTCACCGCGTACTGCCACCGCCGGGGTTGGCTGGCCGCCGACCCCGGCCTGCTGTTGGGCAGTGCCAAGGCGCCCCGTCCCTTGCCTGCCGTGCTCGACCAGGATCAGGCCCAGGCCGTCCTGAGCGCGCCCCAGTCCACCGGCGATCCCAAAGACCTTCGAGACCAGGCCCTCCTGGAACTCCTCTACGCCACGGGTGTGCGGGTGGGCGAGCTCTGCGCGCTCGACGTCGATGACGTGGACCGGGACCGGCATGTCATCAGGGTCCTGGGCAAGGGACGAAAGGAGCGTTCCGTGCCGTTCGGGCTGCCAGCGCTTCGAGCTCTGGACCGATGGTGCATCAACGGGCGTCCCATCTGGGTTCGGGAACGCTCTGGGCCGGCCCTCTTCCTCGGTGTCCGTGGCGGCCGGATCGACGCCGGCACCGTACGACGGGTGGTGCACGCGCGGCTGGCCCAGACCGAGGGCGCCCCCGACATGGGCCCACACGGACTGCGGCACACCGCGGCAACCCACCTGCTCGAAGGGGGCGCAGACCTGCGTAGCGTCCAGGAACTACTCGGTCACGCCTCCCTCAACACAACCCAGATCTACACCCACGTCTCGATCGACCGCCTCCGCACCGCATACCGCCAAGCACACCCCCGCGCCTGACCACAGACACCAGCACGCCATTGCCTCTCTCACCCACCCCTCGCTCCCCGGCTGAGCGGCAAGGGCCATAAGACGTCGAACCAAGCGTCCACGCAGGCATTGGGCCCGGCCGAACCCGCAGCTAGGCGACGCAGCACGACACGTTCGGGAGTGCTGCGCAGTTCCCACACCGACGCCAACGCCCCAAGACCCGTAGCCACGTCGGCCAGAGAACCCGACGGCGCGACGACACGACAGTGCCGTCAATCCGCGAGGGATCCGAAGGAGCGAGAGGCAATGACGCGAGGAGCATGTGCCTGACGTGCAGGCAGTGCTGGATTCACGGGGTGGAGCGAAAGACCGGCGGCGACCACCTAACCGACGGGTGCTCTACCGGATAGGCGCGCGGGAGTCGAGCACGCGGAGGTGCGGGTCACGTGCAGCGCCTTGATTGAGGACCTGATACTCCTGGCTGGCGCCGGCTTGCTGAACGTTCCAGATCACGCGCCGTCCGCCCACAGCAGGACGCGTCTATACCTAGCCCCCTCCAAGGAGGAACTGGGAACGAAGGACCGCGCACGAAAGCGGCGCGGACGGTAGAGGAAGAAGCCCACACCGGAGTCGGAGGCGTATTCGCGGGCATGGTCCCCCAGCAGGGGCCAGCCATCGCCGGGGAGTCTCTCACCCCAGCATGGCGTTGCGGGGCTTAAGCCCGGGTCTAGCGACCGCTTGGGTGAGTCCCCGCCCCACTGGGGTGCAGGCTCCGGTGCGGGTCTAGCCATCGTCCGGGTGAACGCCGCTCCCTGGGGGGTGCGGGCTCCGGTGCGGGTCTAGTCATCGTCCGGGTGAACGCCGCTCCCTGGGGGTACGGGCTCCGGCGTGGGGCGAGCCCTCGCCCAAGTGAGTCCCGGCTTGGTTCGGTCTGCTGCTGGACGAGCTTCCCTTACGGCGCATAGAAGCGTCTCGCATACAGGCGAGCGGCGGTCATGTGGCGACTGGGCTTACCTGCGGCGGCCAAGAAATGGGTGGTCCCCATTCACATGGCGCGAGTGGCCTGTGCCGCTACAGGCAACCATAACCACGCACGGCGCTGGTGCCGTGCGCTCTACGTAGGCCGCAACTTGGCAGTGCGGTCCTGGTGCACCGCATTCAGTGCCTCGCTCGGCGGTGAGGATGCCAAGGAGCAGAGGGCACGAGGGCGGAGGGCACGAGGGCGGAGGGTTCAGAGACGGTTGGCCGGTGCCGGCCGGTGCCGGTGTCGGGCGTCGGCGGTGGGTGGTGGGCGGACGGCGGTGGACCGACAGCGGTCGACCGGCAGCGGTGGGCGGATGGCGACGGAGGCGGTGGACGGAGGCGGTGGACGGAGGCTGGGCCGTGGGGCCGGAGGGCGAACAAGGCGCTCTTATTAGGCGGGGCTTGGTCCGGATCAAGGGCGCACGCGTTTCCCGATGAGGTTTGACGGTCGTGTTCATCCAGCGGCGGTGAATGGATGGGCATCTTGGTTGCCTTGAAGGCATTTCTGGATTGATGCGGGTGGCCGTTGTGGGGGTCTCGTTGTGAGCTTGGAGGTTCTCGGCAGCTGTCGGGTTTAGGGCTTGAAGAGTGAGTCTCTGAGGGCGGTTTTGAGGGGTCAGGAGGAGCGTCGTGAGGGTGGGGTGGGGCGTCTGTGGAGTCCCTCTGTTGGGGGTTTGCGGTGTTGGCCGCTTCCGCTTCTTGAGCCGTGGTGTTTCTTGTGGGGGCGTCGGCGGCGGCGTAGGGCCGTGATGAGGAGGGCGGCGCCGAGGATGGTGCCCAGTCCGATCGCTGGGGCTGCTGGCAGCGAAGCCGCATGTGTCAGGAGGCGGAGGACGGTTGCAAGGGATCTGGAGGGGGCGTGAGTTGGGTCATGCCGCTGCTCGGGAGTTCTGGCTGATTGGTTGCGGAGGGGAAGGTCGCTGGAACGCATCTCCGGGCGTGAGGGGGTGACCGCAGGGGTGATGAGCGGGGTCTCGGGGGTGGGCTCTGCGGTGAGGGCAAGCGCCTGCAGGACGGTGGAGTAGGCGGATGGGAGCGCGTTGTGTTGGTTCGCGGATGAGTCGTGGTGCGCGAGAACTGTGAGCAGGGACGGGGGGAGAGGGACGAGGAGCGGGGGCGGAGGAGGCACGGGGGCGTTGGGGAGCAGGTTCCGTGCGAGCGAAGCAGGCGGGTTCAGGCGTGGAAGCAGGGGCGGGTTCGGGCGGTAGAAAGCGGCGGACAGCTTGGTGAGCAGGGGGAGGGTGCGTGGGGTTGAGGTGCTGCTTGCGAATGCCTCCGAGGGGTTGGACGAGACGTCAAGCGGAGCTTCGGAGGGCTCAAGGGGGACGGCAACGGGTGCTTCGGAGGGCTCGACGGGGACGGCAAGGGGCGCTTCGGAAGGCTCGGAGGGATAGGTAAGGGGTGCTTCGGAGGGTGTTTTGGGGGCCGGAGGGAGCAGGGGCGGGGTGGTCTGCGGTGGGGCGGTCTTGGGCCAGATGGGGAGGAGGCGGATGGGGGCGTGGCCCAGGAGGAGAAGAGGGTCCAGGTAGCGGGCGCTCTGGATCAGGCCCCAGTGCAGGCATGACTCCTGGCAATGCCCGTGTACGGCTTGTACGACCCCCAGACGGCTGCCCATCGTGATCGGCTCACCCTGCTTCACCGATGCGCTGATCGGCAGGTACGTCGTTCGGAGGCCGCCTGGGTGGTCGATGGTGACGACTCCCCTTCCGCCTACTGGGCCTGCGTAGCGGACGGTGCCTGAGCCTGCGGCCAGGACGGGGGTGTCGGCGGAGGCGGCCAGGTCTATGCCGCGGTGTCCGGCCAGCCAAGGAGCCAAGGGCGGGGCGAAGCGGCGCAGGACGCGGGGGCTGCCGTCGAGTGGCCATCGCCAGGCGGGTGGGGCGGCCTTCGCCAGCGGAGCCGGGGTGGCAATGGTCGTGAGCGTGATCACCGTCGCGAGCACGACCAGGGAGATCACGGCACGGCGGGCCACGTTCTGCGTGCATGGTCTCGGCGGTGGTGGTGCTGAGCGAGAGGACAGGGCGGGGAGGCGTGGGCGAGGGGGCATGGCGGGGAGTCTTGCCGGGAGCGGCCTGCGGAGGTCGAGGCGAGCGGGATTCTGTGGATACAGGAAGCGGTGGGGAGCCTCCTGTGGACAACCTGCCCTGTGCCGAGCCCGCCGCCCGCCCGGCCGAGTGGAAATCCAATGGACGAGGTCATCCGGGCGATGCAAGAGTCCCACCGTGAGCCCGACTGCAGCGTCCCCCGCACCCGTCCCGCTGGCCGACGGCCTCGTTCTGCGGCAGGCACGGCCGGCGGACCTCGACCAGATCAGCGCGCTGCTCACCGAACGTGGCGACTCGGCCGACGCCCTCGACCACCGGCTGGTCGTCTCGGACCCGGAGGTCGGCTGGTCCGCCTGCGCCGTGGTCGTGGATGGAGAGCGGGTCGTGTCCACGGCGACGCTCCTCGACGAGGAAGTGCGCGTCGGCGGCATCCGCCTACCCGCCGGCCAGGTCGAACTGGTCGCCACCGACCGCGAATACGAAGGAAGAGGACTCGTACGGGCGCTCATGCGATGGGCTCACGACCGCTCCGCCGCCCGTGGTCACGTCGTTCAGGTGATGATCGGGATCCCGTACTTCTACCGGCTGTTCGGCTACGAGTACGCCATCGACATCCCGTCGGCGCTGACCGTGCACACGCCCCCGGCCGGTGAGGGCACGCCCGCACTCCGCGTCGCCCGGCCCGCCGACATTCCCGCCATGGCAGCTCTGCAGGACATGGCTCAGGACCGGTTCGACGTGGCCATGCCGCATTCGGCGGCATGCTGGCGATGGCTGCTGGACCACCAGGCGAGCACCTCCTGGGTCCTGGAGCGCGCCGGCACCGTCATCGCCACCGGACGCACCACGCCTCCCGACGACGACGAGGTGCTGCTGGCCGAGGCTGCCGCCGCCGACGAGGACGCGGCCCGCGACCTGCTCAGTGCCGTCGTCGCCCAGTTCCCCGGGAGTGAGCTGAAAGTCGTCCATCGGGCCGGATCCGTGACTGCCACCGCCTGGCAGGAGTTCCTCGACCACGAACCGCGGAAGCGGGCGGAGCAGTACTACGTGCGCATTCCGGACGTCGCGGTGTTGCTCGACCGGCTCCGGCCGCTGCTCTGGCAGCGCCTCACCGCAGAGGGGACGGACCGCACCGGCGATGACATCGTCATCTCCACCTTCGGCGCCCATTACCGGATCCCGGTCGGCGCCGATGGCCTTGGCGAGGTCGTCACAGGAGGGCCGATGCAGAGACCTGGATCCGTGAAGGGCATCGGAGTGGCACCCGACCACCTGCCCGCCCTGTTGTTCGGCCCGCACGGGATCGAGGGGCTGACCCGCATCCGGCCCGACGTCTACACCGGAGAGGAAGAGCTGTTCCAGGCGCTCTTCCCGCCGCTCACCGCGGATCTGCTCAGCTATTACCTGCCGTATTAGGCCCGTTCCAGCTTCAGGTCGTTGTTCGGCGGAGCTTGATAGGGCCGAGTGCTGCGGCTCCTGGGCGGCCATTGATGGCCGCTTCCGGCGGTGACGGCTCAAATTGGCTTCAGGACGTCGATGAAGTGGCAGGTCGATTTCTGCCTGGTCAGCATGGGGCACACCATTGCGTCACCACATGCGGCCGGTGTGGCGATCGATCCAAAGCTGCGCCAAGAGCTGGAGAAAGGCTGTGCCCAAGAAACGGGCCGCCCCCGGTGACGGTAACCGCCGACGCCGGGAGGTGAAGGCACTAACCGTGGGAGGGGCGTCGTAGGCCGTGAAGGCGAGGGCTCTGGCTGTGTGCCGTACGACCGGTGCAGGCGCCGAGGGTGTACGTGCGGTTGGCGAGATGGCAAGGGGCCGAGAGGGGGGCGGGGTGTAGTGGCAGCGGGAGCGAGACGTGGTGTAGGCGGAGTGCGGGATTTGGGGGAGTGGAGGTGGCTAGATGACTGAGTGGCGCTTGGATTCGATCAGGTTCTTCAGTGTCTGGGGGCTGGGGTTGTGAGGGGGCGCGGGTGGGGTGTGGGAGGTCTGAGGGCGGTTGGGACGTAGGGGGGAGAGCCAGATCCAGAGGCTGCTCAGGGCGATGCCCGCCGCGCTCAGCAGGATCACCGGGCGCAGGCCCATGAACTCCGCCAGTACGCCGCCCACCAGGCCGCCGACGGCCAGGACGCCCTGTACGGCGAAGGTCATGGTGGCGTTCACGCGGCCTCGGAGGGCGGCGGGGGTGTCGCGGAGTGTGATCACGCCCATGCAGGTGGCGAAGGCGACCACGATGACGCCGGTCATGACGCCCGTCAGGCCGAGGACGGTGAGCTTCACCCAGAGGGGGCCGGTCAGGAGGCCGACGGCGAGGATGTCCAGCGGGAAGAACAGGACCGAGACGAGCAGGATGCGGTTCTCGCCGTAGCGCTTGGACAGGCGGGAGGTGAGCCAGGCGCCCAGGAGGCCGCCCGCGCCGCTCAGCGCCGTGAGGAGGCCGATCATTCCCTTGGGGATGTCGAGCGTGTTGACCATGTAGAGCATGTAGACGGCGATGTACGCCATGGCGAAGAAGTTGATCGTCACGCCGGCGCCCAGGACGGCTCGGAGCGTGGGGTGGGTGAGGCTGGTTCGCAGGCCCTCGACGATGTCGTGCCACATGCTGGACGAGCGGGTGGGCTCGTTGTGCTCCGGGGTGCGGATCGAGCGGAGCAGGATGGCGGAGGCGAGGAACGACAGCGCCTCGGCCAGTACGGCGAACGGCGCCGTGAGCGTCTGGACCAGGATGCCGGCCAGACCGGGGCCGCTCACGGAGGCCACCGAGTACGAGGCATGGAAGCCGGCCATGGCCTCGGTGCGCTGCGACGGGTCCACGACCGCGGCTATGTAGGGGAAGTTGGCGGATTTGAAGATGACGCCGGCCGTACCGATGACCAGGGCCACGATGATCAGCCAGGGCACGGTGAGGACGCCGAGCAGCCAGGCCAGCGGGACGGTGGCGGCGGCGGCGCAGGAGACGAGCTCGCAGGCGATCATCAGCGGGCGGTGCCGGGTGAGACGGTCGGCGATGGCGCCCGACTGGAGGCCGAACAGCAGGGCGGGCAGCGGGGCGGCGGCGGTCAGCAGCCCCATCTCGGCGGGTGAGGCGGTCAGCAGCGTGATGGCGGTCAGCGGGACGGCCAGCTTGGAGACCTCCGAGCCGGTGATCGAGATCGTGCGGGCACTCCACAGCAGGCGGTAGTCACGCTGCTTGCGGAGGGGGAGTGGGGGCGTCGTGTCCATGCTGGGGTCTCCGGTGGCGAGTTCGGGAGGAGGTGAAGAGGGGCCGGTCGGACAGGGCGGGGAGAGATGTGAAAGGAAGACTTCATAAGTATGAAGGGATCCCTTCAGAGTTGTAAAGGGAATGCTTCACATCTCTCGCCGGGTACCTTTGGCACATGACGCAGGACATGGAGGGGCTCAGCGATCCCAAGATGATGCGGGCGCTGGCTCACCCGGCGAGGCTGTTGATCCTCAACCGGCTCGGCGTGCAGGACAGCGCCACCGCGACCGAGGTGGCCGAGATCGCGGGGATCACGCCCAGCGCCGCCAGCTATCACCTGCGCATGCTGGCCAAGTACGGCTTCGTCGAGGACGCCCCGCCCAGAGGGGACGGACGCGAACGGCTGTGGAGATCGACGCACAAGCCGTTCAGCGTGGGGGTGCTGCCGGACGACCAGCCGGAGGTCCGTGACGCCAAGACCCTGTTGATCAAGGCGTTCCGCAAGGAGGCCGGCGACGAGGCCGACCGGGCCCTGGCCAGCATCGAGCACGACACGGACGAATGGCGCGACGCGACGCGCTTCAGCCGCACCCGGATCAGAGTCGACGCGAGCGAGCTGGGACGGCTGAGCGCGGAGATCGAGAAGCTCCTGGAGCCGTACATCGCCCACCAGCGCAGCAAGGAGGACGCGCCGAGCGGTGCCAGGATCGCGGAGGCGCAGATCAACCTCTTCCCGGTCGCCCCCAGGACGTCGCCCGGGTTGCCCACGGAGGACCACGATGTGGGGTGAGCCGTACCCGGCATGTCGGTTTGACCTCCGGCGGTCAGCCTGGGGCGGTGTGGGAGGTAGACTTTTCGATGGCCTGTGGCAACAGGCCGACTTCGCATGCCCCGTTGCGGACCGCACCCTCGGTCCGGGCCCCGGCCCGGCTGGAGCGGTTTTGGGGCATCAGGGCGGTAGACAACGCGCTACCGCGGCACAACCGAGAACTGCGCCCATCCGCAGGGCGCCCAGACCTGGAGGACCATCACATGGCCCCCGTCGTCACCATGCGACAGCTGCTCGAGAGCGGCGTTCACTTCGGCCACCAGACCCGCCGGTGGAACCCGAAGATGAAGCGCTTCATCTTCACCGAGCGCAACGGCATCTACATCATCGACCTGCAGAAGTCGCTGTCGTACATCGACCGTGCCTACGACTTCGTCAAGGAGACCGTCGCCCACGGCGGCACGATCCTGTTCATCGGCACCAAGAAGCAGGCTCAGGAGGCCATCTCCGAGCAGGCCGCGCGGGTCGGCATGCCGTACGTGAACCAGCGCTGGCTGGGCGGCATGCTCACCAACTTCTCCACCGTGCACAAGAGGCTTCAGCGTCTGAAGGAGCTCGATGAGCTCGACTTCGACAACGTCGCCGGCTCGGGGCTCACCAAGAAGGAGCTCCTCATGCGCCGTCGCGAGAAGGACAAGCTCGAGCGCACGCTCGGCGGCATCCGTGACATGGGCCGCGTGCCCAGCGCGGTGTGGGTCGTGGACACGAAGAAGGAGCACATCGCGATCAGCGAGGCCAAGAAGCTTGGCATCCCGGTCGTCGCGATCCTCGACACCAACTGCGACCCCGACGAGGTCGACTACCCGATCCCGGGCAACGACGACGCCATCCGCGCCGTCGGCCTGCTCACCCGGGTCGTCGCCGACGGTGTCGCCGCCGGTCTGATGGCTCGCTCCGGCGCCGCCCGCGGTGACGAGAAGCCGGCCGCCGCCGAGCCGCTGGCCGAGTGGGAGCGCGAGCTCATCGAGCAGGGCCAGGGGCAGGCCGCCGAGGCCGCCCCTGAGGCTGCTCCCGAGGCCGCCGCCGAGGAGGCCCCCGCTGCCGAGGCTCCGGCCGAGGAGGCGCCCGCCGCCGAGGCCGCTCCGGCTGCCGACGCGACCCCCGAGTCCGAGCCGCAGGCCTGAGACACGGCCGCCGCGCCCGGTCGTGAGGCCGGGCACGGTACAGGCGCCGGCTCCGCGCCGCAGGTCGTCATCGACCGCGGTGCGGGGCGGGCAGCCGGCCGATAGAGGGTGAGCGGAACCGAGGTCCTGCACGGGCTGAGGCTTGGTAGGGCAAGGTACGCGTCTCGACTGGGCAAACGGCCGAGCCGGGACGGCAAGCCGGACAGGACGGCACCCCGCCGAGGCGATAAGTCAAGGCAGGGTGGCGATCAGGCCGAGGCGATAGGTCAAGGCAGGGTGGCGATCAGGCCGAGGCGAGAGCCTGGGCAGGGTGGCGATCAGGTTCGGGCGGTAGATCAGGGCCGGGCGTCGGAAGCCGAGGCGATGAGCCGAGGTGGATGACCATCGGGCCGGAGCGATAAGCCGAGCCTGGCTGGGCAGTATGCCGAGCGAGGCGGAGCGGAGCTCCACCGGCGGAGCCCGTCCTGCTGAGCGGAGACCTGGGCGAAAACCCGGGCCCGAGCGGAGTCCGCGCCAAGGCCGGACGAAGCCCGAGCCCAGACCGAGCCCAGACCGAGCCCAGGTACGAGCGAAGGTTCCGGAGGCAGCCGGACGGGCCAGGCGAAAGCCGGGCCAGTCAGGTGAAAGCCAAAGGGGCCGGGCGGAAGCCCAGCCGGCACGACCCGGCGCCACCGCTTGAGACCGTGCAAGACCCGTGCAAGACCTGGGCAAGACCGCGCACGACCGAGGCAGAACGCACGACCCGCGCACGACCCGCGCACGACAAGGCCCTGGTGCGGCGCGCGCCTGCCGCACCGACCAGGGGCGGGCGCCCAGGGCGTCCACTCCGATCCACGACGACGACGAAATCCCACAAGGAATAAGAGCAATGGCTTCCGTGAACATGGCCGACGTCAAGCGGCTTCGCGAGATCACCGCTGCCGGCATGATGGACTGCAAGAAGGCGCTTGAGGAGTCCGAAGGCGACTTCGACCGCGCCATCGAGCTCCTGCGCCTCAAGGGCGCCAAGGACGTGGGCAAGCGCGAGGCCCGTACGGCCTCCAACGGCCTCGTCGCGCTCCAGCAGGACAGCGACTCCTCCGCCGCTCTTCTCGAGCTCAACTGCGAGACCGACTTCGTGGCCAAGGGTGAGCGCTTCCAGGAGCTGGCCGCCGGTGTGGTCGCCCACATCCTGGCGAGCAAGCCCGCCGACGTGGCGACGCTGCTCGACTCCTCCTTCGACGGCAAGACCGTCAAGGAGCACCTGGACGAGGCCAACGCCGCGCTGGGTGAGAAGATCGAGATCCGCCGCTTCGCCGTGCTTGAGGGCGGCTACATCGGCTCGTACATGCACAAGACGGACCCGGCGCTGCCGCCGGCGGTCGGCGTGCTCGTGCAGCTCGACAAGCCGAACGCCGAGGTCGCCAAGGACATCGCCCAGCACGCCGCGGCGATGGCCCCGCAGTACCTCAAGGCCGAGTCCGTCCCCGCCGAGATCATCGAGAAGGAGCGCAAGCTCTTCGAGGAGATGACCCGCGAGGAGGGCAAGCCCGAGGCCGCCATCGGCAAGATCGTCGAGGGTCGCGTCAACGGCTGGTACAAGGACTTCACCCTGGTCCAGCAGGCCTTCGTGAAGGACAACAAGAAGAGCGTGGGCAAGTACGCCGAGGAGAACGGCGTCGAGGTGCTCGCCTTCGTCCGATTCAAGGTCGGCCAGGCTTAGGCTTGAGCGAACTGCCAGCCCAGAGTTCCACCCAATGAAGGAGGCCGCCGCCGTGCAGGACCACCGGGAGTCAGCCCACGAATCCACACGGACGGCGGCTTCCTCATCACCCAGCCCGCAGGGTCCACTGAGGTGGAAGCGGGTGATGTTGAAGCTGTCAGGCGAGGCGTTCGCCGGAGACGACCCGCTGGGCATCGACCCGGCCGTCGTCGACCACCTGGCCGACTCGATCACCGAGGCCGTGCGCGAGGGCGTGCAGGTCGCGGTCGTGGTCGGCGGGGGGAACATGTTCCGCGGCGCCACCCTGTCCCAGGGCGGCATCGACCGCGCCAGGGCCGACTACATGGGCATGCTCGGCACGGTGATCAACTGTCTGGCGCTCCAGGACTTCCTGGAGCGGCGCGGCGTCGAGACCCGCGTCCAGACCGCCATCACCATGCAGCAGGTCGCCGAGCCCTTCCTGCCGCGCCGCGCGATCAGGCACCTGGAGAAGGGCCGCGTGGTCATCTTCGGGGCGGGTCTCGGCTCGCCGTACTTCTCCACCGACACCGCGGCGTCGCAGCGGGCCCTGGAGATCGGCGCCGAGGCGCTGCTCAAGGGCACGCAGGTCGACGGGATCTACGACTCCGACCCGCGCAAGAACCCCGACGCGGTCCGGTTCGACCATCTTGACTACGGCGAGGTGCTGCTGCGCGACCTCGCGGTCATGGACGCGACCGCGATCAGCCTGTGCAAGGACAACGATCTGCCGATCGTGGTCTTCGACCTGATGGGCGAGGGCAACATCCTGCGAGCGGTACGCGGTGAGAAAATCGGCACGCTGGTGAGTCCCGCAGGCAAATGAGGGAGCTAGCCCGACACCGCCAGCTAGTAGACAGGGAGCCGCTGTGATCGACGAAACCCTCCTCGAAGCCGAGGAAAAGATGGACAAGGCCGTCTCGGTCGCGAAGGAAGACTTCGCGACCATCCGGACCGGCCGGGTCACCCCCGCGATGTTCAACAAGATCAATGCGGAGTACTACGGCACTCCGACTCCGGTGCAGCAGTTGGCCTCGTTCCACCTGCCCGAGGCGCGCATGGTCATCATCCAGCCCTTCGACAAGAGCGCGATGGGCGCGATCGAGAAGGCCATCCGCGACTCCGACCTCGGCGTCAACCCGACCAACACCGGCGACGTGATCCGCGTGACCTTCCCGGAGCTGTCCGAGGAGCGCCGCAAGGAGTACATCAAGGTCGCCAAGAACAAGGGCGAGCACGCCAAGGTGTCGATCCGGAACATCCGTCGTACGGCCAAGGAGGCCCTCGACAAGATGATCAAGGACGGCGAGGCGGGCGAGGACGAGGTCCGTCGCGCGGAGAAGGAACTCGACGACCTCACCCAGAAGCACGTCGCCAAGATCGACGAGCTGCTCAAGCACAAGGAAGCCGAGCTGCTCGAAGTCTGAGCGGCACGCCTCGCGGCCCTCGCCGGAAGGCGGGGGCCGTGGCTATGGAGAGTGTCTGTGGAAGAACGTACGGCCGGCACCGGCCCGGACGGCGGCAGCCGTACCGGAAGGAACCTGCCGGCCGCGATCGCGGTGGGTGTGGGGCTGGGCGCGCTGGTTCTCGGTACCCTCTACACGATCAAGGAGCTCTTCCTCCTGGTGATCGTGGTGTGCGTCGGCGTGGGCGTGCTGGAGCTGACCAAGGCGTTCGCCACGCGCGGGATCAAGGTCCCGGCCGTGCCCGTGCTCGCGGGGCTGGTGGCTATGCAGGCCGGGGCGTACTGGGGCGGGCCGTTCTGGCTGCTGGGGACGTTCGCGGTGTTCGCGTTCGTGCTGCTGGTCTGGCGCATGTTCAGCGACGGCACCGACGGCTACGTGCGCGACGGCACCGCCTCGGTGTTCACGTTGTTCTACCCGGCGATGCTGGCGGCGTTCGCGGCGTTGCTGCTGGCGCCGCACGACGGCCGCGACCGGGTGCTGATCTTCATCGCGGTGACCGTGGCCAGCGACATCGGCGGATACGTCGCGGGTGTGCTGTTCGGCAGGCACAAGATGACGGTCATCAGCCCGAAGAAGACCTGGGAGGGTTTCGCCGGGTCGGTGATCGCCTGCACGCTGGTCGGCGGCTGGCTGGTGACCTGGCTGCTGGACGGCCCGCTCTGGCTGGGCGCGCTGATCGGGGCGCTGGCGGCGCTGCTGGCGACCGTGGGCGACCTCATCGAGTCGATGATCAAGCGGGACCTCGGCATCAAGGACCTCGGCACGATCCTGCCGGGGCACGGCGGCCTGATGGACCGCCTCGACTCGCTGGTGACCACGCTGGTGCCGGTCTGGCTGCTACTGACGCTGTTCCTCTAACGCCTCCGTCGTGACGGGCGTGAGCCACAACCACCGTACGGCCTCCCCGCCGAACGCGAACCCCGACATGTCCGGCATGTCGGGTGGGTCGGCCCGCATGAGCACCCCCGAGTACTGCGGCCCCAGCGGGAACGTCGAGGGCTCGTGGTACCACTTGGCCGTGTGCCCGTGGCCGAGCCAGGTCACCGAGTGCCACGGATACTGGGCCAGCCACACCAGCAGCAGCGCCGCGTCCCTGGGGTCGTCGTGGGTGGCCACGGCCAGCTCGATCCGGGCGTAGGCGTCGGGGCGGTCGATCCACTGCTCGACCGTCGGCATGCGCTGGCAGCTCATCCCCACCGTGGACAGCACGGTCGGCTCGCGGCCCGCGTACGGCGGCCGTTCGGTGATGCCGACGGTCGGCAGGCGCTCACCGCTGGCGTCCCAGTAGCGGCCGGCCGGGCCGAGCACCCGGTCCAGATGGCCCATGACGAACTGCTGGAACGACGGCCACGACCCCTCGCCGTGCCGCCAGCGCCAGTAGGACGTGGCGTTGGAGATACGCGGCCGCAGCCCCTCCAGCGCCTCCGACAGCGCCCACGCGAACGGCGACTCGCCCACGGCGTCACGGGCGTAGCCGGGCATGCCCCTGCTCATGTCGGCCCAGCCGGGGATGACCGCGAGCAGGTCGTCGTCCTCGTAGAGGGCGACGCCGTCGCCCTCCTCGAACCACAGGGCGGACAACTGGCCGAGCGGCCTGCGCCCCTCGGGGTGCGTCGTGTTGCCCCTCGGCATCAGCGGGGGCAGGCCGGAGTTGATCCGGGCCAGGTCGACCACGGCCGGGGCCGGCCGGTGGTTGGCCAGCCAGACCGCTCCGTGGACGGCGCCCTCGGGCGAGCACAGGTAAGCTACCGAGGAGTCCTCGTCCCGCTCGACCACGAGCGTGCGGCTGCCGTAGGGGTTACCGGCGGCGAGGACGACCTCGGTGCCACCCTCGCCAGATGCCGACCGGAAAATCGCCATACGAGATGACTGTAGATCGGGCGGTGACCCTGACGCGAGCCGTACCGTGATCAGGAATGCCTCCTCGGCGGCCGGCGTTCACTAACCTGGCCGGTGAGAAATCCCGGAAGTCCCAAGCAGAGTCCCGGAAGTCCCCCAAGCAAAGGCAGGAACGTGTCCCAGCAGCCAGGCCAGCTCACCTTCGTCGCACCGCGACGGGCCAAGCCCGCGCGGCACCTGGCGGACCTGTCCATGGCCGAGCGCCGGGCCGCGGTCACCGAGCTGGGGGAGAAGGCGTTCCGCGCCGACCAGCTCTCGCGCCACTACTTCGAGCGCCACACCGCCGACGTCGCCGAGATGACCGATCTGTCCGCGGCGGCCCGCGACAAGCTGTCGGCGCTGCTGCCGACGCTGCTCACGCCGGTCAAGGAGCTGACCACCGACGGCGGCACGACCCGCAAGACCCTGTGGCGGCTGTTCGACGGCGCGCTGGTCGAGTCGGTGCTCATGCGCTATCCCGAGCGGGTCACGATGTGTGTGTCGTCGCAGGCCGGTTGTGGCATGAACTGCCCGTTCTGCGCCACCGGACAGGCGGGCCTGACCCGGAACATGTCCACCGCCGAGATCGTCGAGCAGGTGGTCTCCGGCGCCCGTGCGCTGGCGGCGGGCGAGGTGCCGGGCGGTCCCGGCCGGGTGAGCAACATCGTCTTCATGGGCATGGGCGAGCCGCTGGCCAACTACAAGCAGGTGATCGGCGCCGTGCGCCGCATGGTCGAGCCCGCGCCGCACGGTCTCGGCATCTCCGCGCGCGGGGTCACGGTCTCCACCGTGGGGCTGGTGCCCGCCATCGGCAAGCTCGCCGACGAGGGGCTGCCGGTCACGCTCGCGCTGTCGCTGCACGCGCCCGACGACGAGCTGCGCGACACGCTCGTCCCGATCAACACGCGCTGGAAGGTGGCCGAGGTCCTCGACGCGGCCTGGTCGTACGCGGCCAAGACCAAGCGCCGCATCTCCATCGAGTACGCGCTGATCAAGGACGTCAACGACCAGGAGTGGCGGGCCGACCTGCTCGGCAAGCTGGTCAGGAACAAGCTCGTGCACGTCAACCTGATCCCGCTCAACCCCACGCCCGGCTCCAAGTGGACGGCCTCCCGGCCGGAGGACGAGCGGGCGTTCGTGCGCCGGCTGGAGTTCCACGGGGTGCCGGTGACCGTGCGCGACACCAGGGGCCGCGAGATCGACGGCGCCTGCGGCCAGCTCGCCGCGGCCGAGTAACCGGCCCCGGCCGGAGCGGGTAGCCGGCCCCGACCGGAGTGGGTAGCCGGCCCTCTTCGAGCAAGCGACCGGCCCCGACCGGCGGCCGCCGAGCAGGGCGGCCGGCCTATCTTGTGGCGGGCGAGCGGGCGGCGAAGGTCTCGATCAGGTCCGCGATCATGGCCGCGCCCCGGCTGTTGAGGTGCACGGTGTCGGTGGTGAGCCGCAGGCCGCGGCTGCCGGAGATGGCGTCCAGGCTGCGGCCGAGCAGGAAGTGCTGCATCGCGGCGGTCTGCGCCTGGTTGCTCTCGGGACGGTAGTGGGTGCGGGGCGAGGTGCCCTCCAGGTCGGCGGTCATGCGCTCGTTGAGCGGCAGGTAGGTCACGCCCTGCTCGGCGGCGACCGTCCTGACGATCTCGGCGAACTCCTGGGTGCGGCGCACCGGGACCGAGTCCAGGTCCTCGCCGATGACCGGCGGGGACAGCAGTGCCACGCGGGCCATGGTCTCGTTCTGCAGGCGGGCGGCGATGGCCGTCAGGTTGGCGGCGTACGCGGCGGGCGTGGGGGTCTCGGCGAGCTTCCAGCGCTTGCGCAGGGCCCTGGCCCGCTTCTCGCTCAACGTGGCGTTGGCGTCGTTGGTGCCGATGAGCACGGTGACCACGTCCGGATCCTGCCGTACGACGTCGTCGAGACGCTTGAGCAGCTCGGACGACGGCTCGTAGTTGACGCCCGCGTTGATCACCGTCTCGCCGGGCAGCCGGTCGCGCAGCATGGCCACATAGTCGACGCTCACCTGTCCGCGGGTGATGCTGTCACCCAGGCAGATCACCTTCACCGTTGCCTCCTCAGGGGTGAGTGAACGCTTACTAACCTACCCTACGGCGCCTCCAGGCATACAGGGCGAGTCCCGCCAGGCACCACACCAAGGAGATCGCGGACAGTTGGGGCAGCTGGTCGAGCAGCTCGCCGGCCCCGGCCGTACGCATCCAGACCACCAGCGGAACCGTCAGCCAGTACGCGGGGGACGCGCTGAGCAGCAGCATCACCAGGTAGCCGAGCACCAGCGACATGATCGAGACCGCGGGGGAGCGCAGCACGGCCCGGCTGGTGAGCGCGCCGAGCGCCGTCCCGGCGAGCACCGCCAGGGCGTGCAGGACGAGGGCCGCGCCGAGCACGTCCCGGCCGGGGCGCTCGCTCAGGCCGAGCAGGACGGCCCACGTGAGGCCGACGGCGGCCAGCGCGGCGCAGGCGACCAGGCTCGCCACGAGCCCCGCGGCCACCTCCTTGCCGCGCCCGCCCGCGGTGACCGCCGACAGCTCGCGCTGCCGGTCGGGCTCGGTGTCCAGGAGGCTCCGCGTGGCCCAGGCGAGGATGGGGATGATCAGGACCGCGCCGTCGGCCAGCACGGCGGCCTCCGTGCCCTTTGGCGCGCGGCTGCCGTAGACGATGGCGAGCATGGCGAGGGTGAGCAGGAGCGCCTGATGGACCCGGTGCGACCGCACATAGGCGGCCAACCGGAAGACGGCCAGAGCGATCACCGGCACTCCTCAGGCGAGCGGAAGACGGCCAGGGCGGTCACCGGCACTCCTCGGTCAGGTGGACGGCGGTCAGGGCGATCACCGGCACTCCTCGGTCAGGCGGGCCAGGGCGATCATCCGGGCTCCTCGGGCGGGTGGGGGTGGGGGTGATCGAGGTCGGAGGTTCGGTAGCCCTGGTCGTGCATCCTGGTCAGGAAGAGCGGGAGCTCGTCGGCGGGCAGGGTGACCGCCACGGTGGTCAGCGGGCGTTCCGGAGTGCGAGCCGGAGGAGACGCGGAAGCCGCCGGGGCCACCTGGGCCACGGCGGCGGCGGAGATCCGGGCCGCGGGGGGCTCAGGGGCGACGGGGGTGGCGGAGATCCGGGCCGCGGAAGGCCCAGGGGCCGCAGGGGTGGACTCCTTCAGGTGGCCGTCCACGAGGGACCATGAGCGCAGCCCGGGGAGGCCGCGCAGGCCGCCCTGGTGGTCGCTGGCGACGACGATGCCCCCGCGCCCGGCCACCTCGGTGACGATGGCGGGCAGCGTCTCGCGGGCGTCGGCGTCCAGGCCGGCGAAGGGCTCGTCCAGGATCAGCAGGCCGGGGTCGGCCATCAGGGCCTGGACCAGGCCGACCTTGTGCGCGCTGCCCTTGGACAGCTCGCCGAGCGGCAGGCTGAGAAGGTGGCCCATGTTCAGGCGTTCGGCCCAGGGCCGCCATCGGGCGCCACCCCGTACGGACGCCATGTGCGTCAGGTAGGACGTCACCGTGAACGGCTGGGCCGTCGGGAAGCGGTCGGGGGCGAAGCCCACGACGCCGGGACGGTCGGTGATGTGGCCCCGCGTCGGCCGCGCGAGCCCCGCGAGGAGCCGCAGCAGCGTGGACTTCCCCGCCCCGTTGGCCCCGGTCAGCTCGATCGCGTCGCCCGGCGCGAGCTGCGCGTCGGCCTCTTCGAGGACGAAGGGCTGACGTCTTCGGTAGCGAAAAGAGACCTGTAACAGTCGCATGGTGCTGTAACGGTATATGTCAGGGCGCAGGGCCGTGATAAAGGGCCGCACTGCTATAACGGGCCTCACCGCTATAAAGGGCCTCACCGTGATGAAGGGCCTCACAATGGAGAAGCCCCCGGCACATCTCAGGAGGAGTGGGCTTGAACCGCTTTCCGCGCGTCATGGGTATGCGTTCAGGCTATGACCCCGTGGAAGTCGACGCCCTGATCGCGCGCATCGAGTCGACCCTGGGCAGAGGGCCGCACACGGTCGAGCCCGTCACCGCCGACGAGGTCCGCACCGCGACCTTCCGCGCCAAACGCGGCGGCTACCACGAGACCGCGGTGGACTTCGCGCTGGAGGCGTTCGTCGTGGCCCTGGAGACCCAGGCCAAGCGCCCGGTGCGGCTCGCCATGGCCGAGCCCACCGGGGAGCTGCTGCGCGAGGAGTGGTTCGAGACCCAGGCGGCCCGCGTCGAACGGGTGGCCTTCCGCCCCGGCCGCATGGGCACCGGCTACAACGAGGACGAGGTCGACGCCTTCCTCGACCGCATCGTGGCCACCCTGCGCGGCACGACCGAGTTCGCGGTGACCGCCCAGGAGGTGCGCGAGGCCCGCTTCTCGACCGTGCTGCTGCGCGCCGGCTACCTGATCGCCGACGTCGACTCCTTCCTCGAAGGCGTCGCCGAGATCCTGGAGAAACCCCGCTAAGCGCCCGAGCGCCGCCGTCAGGCCCGTTCGACGGCCGCGAGCAGGCCGCGGAGGTCGGGCAGGACCACCCGGACGACCTCGGGCCCGGCGGGCCGCTCGCCGTGCCGGTTGATCCACACCCGGCGCACGCCCAGCCGCTCGGCCGGGATCATGTCGTGGAAGTGGCTCTGCGCCACGTGCACCCATTCGGCCGGCTCGTAGGCCCTGCTGAAGTGCTCGAAGTGCGCCTCGTCCGGCTTGTAGGCCCCGGCGTCCTCGGCGGTCACCACCGCGTCGAACGGCACGGGCAGCCGCCGCAGCGTCTGGGCGATCAGGTCGCGGTCGCAGTTGGTCAGCAGCGCCAGCCGCCGGCCCGCCGCGCGCAGGGCCGACAGCTCCGCCCCGACCTCGGCGTACACCGGCCAGTAGGGCAGCGTGGCGGCCAGCACCGAGGCGTCGTCGTCGTTCAGCGGGACTCCGGTCTCGGCGCAGGCGCGGCGCAGCGCCTCGGCCATGACGTCCCGGTAGCGGGCCCGTGGCGTCTCGGCCTCGACCGCGCTCTCGTGCCGCAGGTACGCCGTCAGCAGCTCGTCCCCCCTGCCGGGCGCGATCAGCTCAAGGCTGGTGCCGATGCCGTGCCGCCAGTCGACGAGGGTGCCGAAACAGTCGAACGTGATCCATCGCATAGGTCACATGATGACCCTTCCGAGCACCTGGTCGAGCGCCCGGCCGACCTCGCCCTCGACCGCCGGTCCTTCGGCCCGCCAGGCCACGTAGCCGTCGGGGCGGACCAGGACGGCGGTGGCGTCGCCGTAGCGTTCGGCCCAGGCGTCCTCGACGTCGAGCACGTCACCACCCACCCGGTGCACCCGCACGCCGGGCCCGGCGACCCGCGCCCAGTCCGCGCCGCCGGGGCCGCACAGCAGGACGAAGGCGTCGTGGAACAGGTCGTGGACGCCGATGCGGTCGCCGTCCCGGTCGAGCCAGAGGTGCGGGGCGCGGGTGCCGGGACGGGCGCCCTGGGCCGCCGGGTCGCCGAGCACCGTCTCGTGGGTGGCGCCGACCATGGCCGACGAGCGGTAACGCTGTCCCAGGATCGCCGCGACGTGGTCCAGCGGGTCGTCCTCGGGGTTGGGGCCGAACCTGGCCGCCTGGCTGCGTACGGTCAGGTCGGCCAGCTCCAGGGCCACCGGGCGGCGCTCGGCCTCGTAGGTGTCGAGCAGCGCGTCGGAGGCCCGGCCGGCCAGCACGGCGGCCAGCTTCCAGGCCAGGTTGTGGGTGTCCTGGACGGCCGAGTTGGCGCCCAGCCCGCCGGCCGGCGGCCAGACGTGCGCCGCGTCGCCGACCAGGAAGACCCGTCCCTCGCGGTAGCGCGTGGCGACGCCCACCGCCTCCTCCCACGCGGCCCTGCTGACGATCTCCACGGGCAGGTCGCGGCCGATCAGCTCCTTGGCCGAGGCGACCAGCCGCTCGTCGGTGAAGTCGTCCGGCGACTCGGCGGCGGGGTCGTACGTCAGGGCCATGCCCCAATGGCCCGGCAGCGCGTGGGAGACCATCGCGCCCGAGGCCGTCCCGCCGGGCGCGCCGAGGATCCAGAACAGCGCCCGCTTGGTGACCAGCTCCGACAGGTCGGCCCTGAAGACGAAGGACTGGTAGGCGCGCAGGACGCCGAGCCCTTCGCGGGCGATGCCCAGCCGCTCCCTGATCGTGCCGCGGTAGCCGTCGGCGGCGATCAGGTAGCGGGCGCGCAGGGTCCGGCGCTCGCCGGTGCGGGCGTCCTCGGTCACCACCGTGACGCCGTCCGCGTCGGGCTCGATCGACCTGCATATGGTGTCGAAGCGCAGGTCGGCGCCCCGGGCGCGGGCGGCCTCGGCGAGGATCGGCTCGACCGTGCTCTGGTCGGCCATGCCGTACTCGCCCGCGGTCAGCTCGGGCAGCGCCCGGGAGGAGCCGCCCTCGAAGAGCCACTGCCATTCGCCGGCCAGCGTCTCGCAGCGGGCCACGCCCCCTTCCTCGTCGAAGGGCCGCCCGGCGTCCTTGACGGCCTGCTCCAGGCCGAGCGGCCGGTAGATCTCCATCGTGCGCGGGGTGATGCCGCGCGCCCTGCCCAGGAGCGACACGCCGGGGTGGCGGTCGACGAGCACACAGGGCACGCCGTGGTGCGACAGGAACAGGGCGGAGGTGAGACCGGCGTAGCCGCCGCCGACGATCAGCACGGGAATCTCGGTCATGACGCCCTCAGGGCGGTCTGCTGTGGTCATGCGGAAATAGTTGCATTGCAACTAGTCTCAAGTCAACTAGTTGCTGTGCGGCTACGATGAGGGCCATGGCTCTCGACCGCGGCTCACCGCTCGCCCTCACCGTGCTGGCCCTGCTGCGGTCCCGGCCTCTGCACGCGTACGGCATGCAGCGCCTGCTCAAGCAGTGGGGCAAGGACCAGGTCGTCAACGTCGGCCAGCGGGCCGGGCTCTACCGCACGATCGAGCGGCTGGGGGAGGCCGGGCTGCTCAGGGTCAGGGAGACCGGCCGCGATCAGCAGTACCCGGAGCGCACGGTCTACGAGCTCACCGACGCCGGGCGCGAGCGGCTCGACGTGTGGCTCGACGACATGCTCAGCCGTCCCAAACAGGAGTTCCCGCAGTTCCCCGCCGCGCTGTCCAACGCGATGCTGCTCCCGCCCGGCGTGCTGGCCGACGCGCTGGAGCGGCGGGCGGCGGCCGTGGAGCAGACGCTGGCCGAGCTGGAGTCGAGCCTGTCGGCCGAGCAGGACCTGCCGCGCATCACGATGCTGGAGTCCGAGTACCTGCGCGAGGTGACGGCGGCCGAGGCCCGCTGGCTCCGCGCCGTCATCGCCGACCTGCGGGAAGGCCGCATCCAGTGGTCGCGCGAGCAGCTGGAGGCGGTCAGCTCGGCCCGGGAGTGATCAGGTGCGGGCGCGGCCGCCGCAGCAGCGCGACGAGCACCGAGGTCACCGGCGCGGCCAGGAACGCCCCGGTGATGCCCGCGATCACGCTGCCCACCGTGATCGCGATCAGGATGACCGCTCCCGGCAGGTCGAGCGCCTTGCCGTAGACCTGCGGCGCCAGCACGTGCCCTTCGAGCTGCTGCACCGCCACCGTCACCGCGACCACGATCAGCGCCACCAGCCACCCCTTGGCCACGAGCGCCACCACCGCCGCCAGCAGCCCGGCCATGAACGCCCCCACCACCGGCAGGAACGCCCCCACGAACGTCAGCACGGCCAGCGGCAGCGCGATCGGCACGCCGAGGATCCACAGCGCGAGCCCGATGAAGAAGCCGTCGACCACGCCCACGATCGCCACGCCGCGGATGTAGCGCCCGATCACCCCGAAGATCAGCACGCCGGTGTCGTGGCAGCGCGTTCTCGCCGCGTCGGGCATCAGATCGACGATCCAGGCGAACAGCCGCTCGCCGCCGTGCACGAAGTACACCGACAGGATGACCGCCAGCACCGCGCCGACGACAATCTCGCCGGCCGTCCTGACCCCGGCGATGGCGCCGCTGGTGATCTGCCTGCCCTGCTTGGAGACGTAGTCCCTGGCCTGGGCGAGCAGCCGCTGGTCGTCGAGCCCGAACCGGGCGGCCAGGCCGTGCAGGTCGCCGAGCGCCTTGCCCAGGCTGGTGCGCATCTCGCTCAGGCTGTCCACCGTGGGCGGCACCAGCAGCGCGATCAGCGCGCCGGCCAGCAGCAGGCCGCCGACGAAGACGATCGTGGTGGCCAGCGCCGGGCCGAGCCCGCGGGCGGTGAGCCAGCGGGCCGGCGGGTGCAGCAGCGCCGTGAGGAAGACGCCGATGATCACGGACATGACGACCGTGCGCAGGTGATAGAGGCAGAAGAAGGCGACCGCGATGATCGCGATCCACCCCAGCACCCGCCACGGCCTCATGTCCAACCCCCGATCGTGCCTGGTCAGTGGCCTTCCCGGCGGTGATCGAGGGCAACCCTGGTCAGGACGGCGGGCTCAGGTGCGCGCGCTGTGACCGTTTGGCCTCCTCGTACGCCGCCCGCTCGGCCGGCGCGCCCACCCCGGCCACGGGCACGTCCCACCACGCCTGCGAGGAGGGGACGTCGTCGGCCATGGGGTCGGTGCGCACGTGCACGACGGTCGTCTCGCCGGACGAGCGCGCCTCCTCCAGGGCCTTGCGCAGGTCGGCGAGCGACTCCGGACGCAGCACGACCGCGCCCAGGCTGGCGGCGTTGGCGGCCAGGTCGACCGGCAGTGGGCCGCCCGTACGCGACCGGTAGGACGTGCCCAGGCGGCGCGCGCCCACGCTCTCCGACAGCCGCCCGATGGAGGCGAAGCCCGAGTTGTCCACCAGGACGACGACCAGCTTGACACCCTCGGCGACCGCGGTGACCAGCTCCTGCGCCATCATCAGGTACGACCCGTCGCCCACCAGGACGAACACCTCGCGCTCCGGCGCGGCCAGCTTGACGCCGACGCCGCCCGCGATCTCGTAGCCCATGCAGGAGTTGCCGTACTCGACGTGGTAGCCGCCGGGGCCGCTCGGCCGCCACAGCTTGTGCAGGTCGCCCGGCATGGAACCGGCCGCGCACACCACGACGCCGTCCGGGCCCGCGGCCGCGTTCACGGCGCCGATGATCGCCGCCTGCGACAACGGGGAGCCGTCGAGCGCGTACGCCCGGTCCACCTGCGCGTCCCAGTCCCGGGAGAGCGCGGCGGCCCTGGCCGTCCAGGCGTCGTCGGGGCGCCGGCCGGCGATGGCCGAGACCAGGTCGGTCAGGCATTCGCGGGCGTCGGCGACCAGGTGCAGCCCCGACAGCTTGGCGGCGTCGAAGGCGGCGACGTTGACGTTGACGAACCGGGCGTCCGCGGCGAAGAGCGACCTCGACGCCGTGGTGAAGTCGCTGTAGCGGGTGCCGACCCCGATGATCACGTCGGCCTCGCGGGCCAGCGTGTTGGCGGCGGTGGTGCCGGTCGCGCCCACCGCGCCCACCGCCAGCGGATGGCCGTGCGGCAGCGACCCCTTGCCGGCCTGGGTCTCGGCGACCGGGATGCCGTGCGCCTCGGCGAAGGCGGCCAGTTCGGCGGTGGCCCGGCTGTAGATCGTCCCGCCGCCCGAGACGATCAGCGGGCGGGCCGCCGTTCTGATCACCTCGGCCGCCCTGGCCAGTGCGGCGCGTTCGGGGCGCGGGCGCGGCACGTGCCACACCCGGCGGGCGAACAGCTCCTCGGGCCAGTCGTACGCCTCGGCCTGCACGTCCTGCGGCAGCGCCAGCGTCACCGCGCCGGTCTCGACCGGGTCGGTGAGCACCCGCATGGCCGCCGTCAGCGCGGACGGGAGCTGTTCCGGCCGGTTGATCCGGTCCCAGTACCGCGAGACCGGCTTGAAGCAGTCGTTGACCGAGATGTCGTACGAACGCGGGTCCTCCAGCTCCTGGAGCACCGGGTTGGCGGCACGGGTGGAGAAGACGTCGCCGGGCAGCAGCAGCACGGGCAGCCGGTTGATCGTCGCGCCCGCCGCGCCGGTGATCATGTTGGTCGCGCCGGGTCCGATCGAGGTCGTGCAGGCCAGCGTGGCCAGCCGGTCGGCGGCTCGGGCGTAGGCGGCGGCCGTGTGCACCATGGCCTGCTCGTTGCGGGCCAGGTAGTAGGGCAGGTCGTCGCCCGCGGTGGCCAGGGCCTGGCCGAGCCCGGCGACGTTGCCGTGGCCGAAGATGCCGAAGCAGCCGCCGAAGAAACGGCGCTCCTCGCCGTCGCGCTCGCTCCACTGGGCGGCCAGGAAGCGCACGACGGCCTGCGCGACGGTCAACCGGGTCATGCGTGCCCTCCGAACGGCAGTCTCGGGTCGACGTCCTGGCCCGACCAGGACGAGCGGATCCAGGCGTGACGGGGATCGTCGCAGAACGCCATCGAACGCTCCTCCGCCGGCCCCGCCAGCACGTTGAGGTAGTACAGGTCGTAGCCCGGGGCGGCCATGGACGGCCCGTGGTAGCCGTAGGGCACCAGGACGACGTCGCCGGAGGAGACCTCGGCCAGCGTGTCCACCTGCCCCCGCTCGGAGGAGTAGACGCGCTGGTAGCCGGGCCCGTCGCCGGCGACCTCGAAGTAGTAGACCTCCTCCAGCACGGCCTCGCCCGGGTTGGGGGTGTCGTGCTTGTGCGGCGGGTAGGACGACCAGTTGCCGCCCGGGGTCAGCACCTCGACGGCCATGAGCTTGTCGCAGTCGAAGACGCCGGGGGCGCAGAAGTTGTTCACCTGCCGGCTCGCCTGCCCCGCGCCCCTGATCTCCACCGGCACCCGGGAGGCGGGCACGTGCCGCGGCGGCAGCGACCGGGTCGCGCGGGCCGACGGCAGCGCGACGCGCCCGCCGCCGCTCAACGTGACCTGGACGCCGATCGGCAGGTACGCGAAGTCGCTCGGCCCGTCGAACACCGACCCGCGCCCGGCCAGCACGAACGTCTCACCGCCGACCTCGACCGTGCACGACCCCGACAGCGGAAGGACGATCATCTCCTCCTCTCCGGTGCTGAACGACAGCGGCGTGCCGGTCAGGTCCGCCACGCGCAGCCCGGAGTAGGTCCAGCCGGCCAGCGAGGGGGTGATCTCCACCGACCAGGGGCCGTTGGCGGCCTTGCCGTAGGGCAGGTAGGTCATGCGTGTGCCTCTCGTACCAGGGCGGCGGCGCCGTCCACCGCCGTCGCCACGTCGTCGTCGGATGGGTAGAGCAGGGCGCGGCCGACGACCAGGCCGAGCACGCCGGGCAGGGCCAGCGCGCGGTGCCAGTCGGCGTAGGCCGTGCCGATGTCGGGCGGGTCGCCGCCGAGGAGCAGGGTGGGCAGTGTGGTCGCGGCCATCACCCGGTCCATCTCGGCCACCACGGGGATCTTCAGCCAGGTGTGGGCCGAGGTGGCGCCGAGCGCCTGGGCGACGCTGATCGAGCGGATCACGGCGTCGGGGGACAGGTCGTTGCGCAGCACGCCGGACTCCGAGCGCGCCGCCCAGAACGGCTCGACCATGGCCACCAGCCGCCTGCGGGCCAGCCCGGTCACCGCGTGCGCGCACGACTCCAGGGTGGCGGCCGTCGCGTGGTCGCCGGGGTCGATGCGGCACAACATCTTGCCGCCGTCGAGGCGCATCGTGTCGATGGCCTCGGGGTCGAAGCCGGTGAAACGGTCGTCCAGCTCGAACACCGAGCCTTGCAGGCCGCCCCGGTTCATCGAGCCGAAGGCCAGCTTGCCCTCCAGCGCGCCCAGGAGCAGCAGGTCCTCCAGGACGTCGGGGGAGGCGAGGATGCCGTCCACGCCGGGCCGGGCCAGGGCCGCCTGGAGGCGGTCGAGCAGGTCGTGGCGGCTGCCCATGGCCAGCGGGCGGTCGCGTACGGACAAGGCTCCCCTGGCCGGGTGGTCGGCGGCGATGATCAGCAGCCGCTCGTCCGGCCCCGGCATCCGGCGGCGCTGCCGGCGCGCGGCGGCCGCGGCGATCTCCTCGGGGCGGGTCGCGCGGATCCGCGTGAGCCACTCGTAGCGGGCGGTCCTGGGCAGCGTGAGGTCGCTCACGTGGGCACCTCGTTCAGCAGTTCGTGCACCTCGTCGGTGGTGGGCATGGCGTCGGCGCAGGCCAGCCGGGCGGCCACGAACGCGCCGGCGGCGCCCGCGAAGCGGATCGTGCGCTCCAGCGGCCAGCCGCGCAGCAGCCCGAGGCAGACCGCGCCGCCGAACGCGTCGCCGGCCCCGATGCCGTTGACCACCTTCACCTCGACCGGCTCGGCCACGACGGTCTCGGTGGCGGTGCGGGCGAGCACCCCGGCCGGGCCCATCTTGACGATCGCCACCTCGACCCCGGCGTCGAGCAGCGCCTGCGCCGCCGCCTCCGGCTCGCGCACGCCCACGGCGGTCTCCACCTCGTCCAGGTTGCCGACGGCCACGTTCGCGTGCGGCAGCGCCTCGCGCGCCGCCGCGCGGGCGGCCGCACGTGACTCCCACAGCGCCGGACGGTGGTCGAGGTCGAACACGGTCCAGCCGGAGGTGCGGGCCGACAGGGCGGCGGCGTGCGCCGCGCGGCTCGGCTCCTTGCTCAGGCCGGTGAGGGAGAACCAGAACAGGCCGGTCGCGCGGATGGCGTCGAGGTCGAGGTGGCCGGGGGTGAGGCGCAGGTCGGGCGGGTGCTCGCCGCGGTAGAACCAGATGGGGAAGTGGTCGGGCGGGAAGATCTCGCAGAACGTGACCGGGGTGGCCGGGCCCTCGATGACGCTCACGTAGGCGTCGTCCACGCCGAAGTCGCGGATGGCCCGTCGGACGTACGCGCCGAAGGGGTCGGCGCCCACCGCGGTGATCACCGCCGAGCGCAGCCCGTGACGTGCCGCCGCGACGGCGACGTTGGTCGGGCTGCCGCCGAGGAACTTGCCGAAGGTCTCGACGTCGGCCAGCCCGACGCCGGTCTGCAGCGGATAGACGTCGACGCCGCAGCGGCCGATCGTGATCAGGTCGTACAACGCACCTCCAGAGGACGCACCCTACCTCGACACTATGGCATATTGTCATGACATAAGGATGTCCGCTATGTTGTTGATGATCCTTCAGGACGGGCCCCCGTCACCTCACTTCTGTAGTGTCGGGCGGTGAGGAGGTTCGCTCATGTTCGTCCCCAACGGCGTCCATCACGAACAGCACACCACCAAGCTCTCCTTCCGCCCCGCCTCAGGCAAGGGCGGACCGGCGTGAAAGGCCACTGGAGCCTCGACGACCGGCTGGAGCGGTCGTTGCGCGAGGTCCCCTTCGAGGTGCCCGCCGGGTCGGAGTCCGTCACCGTGCGGCTCGACTACGACCGGTCGCGGGGCGTGCTCGACCTCGGCTGCGGCTCGCCCGGCGGCTTCCGCGGCTGGTCGGGAGGGGCGCGCTCGGAGTTCACGATCGCCCGCGACTGGGCCACCCCCGGCTACCTGCCCGGCGTCCCCGAGCCCGGCACCTGGCACGTGTGGCTCGGGCTGCACCGCGTGCCGCCGCAGGGCCTCGACTTCGCCCTGGAGATCTCGGCCGCGCGCACGGCCCCGCCGGAGCCGGTCACCGCCGAGCCGCCGCCCGGCGAACGGCCGCCGCGCCGGGACGTGCCCGACGTCGGCGGGCTGCGCTGGTTCGCCGGCGACTTCCACGCGCACACCGTCCACAGCGACGGCGCGCTCACCGTGGCCGAGCTGGCCGAGCTGGCCCGCGGCCGGGGCCTGGACTTCCTGGCGGTCACCGACCACAACACCGTCAGCCACCACCCCTGGCTGCGCGCGACCGACCGAGGCGTCACGCTCATCCCCGGCCAGGAGGTCACCACCGACCGCGGCCACGCCAACGTGTTCGGCGAGGTCGGCTGGGTGGACTTCCGGCGGCCCGCGGGCTCCTGGACCGAGCACGCCGGGCGCGCCGGCGGCCTGATCTCGATCAATCACCCGCTGGGCGGCGACTGCGCCTGGCTGCTGCCGGTCGGCGAACGCCCGAGGGTGGCCGAGGTGTGGAGCTCCGGGTGGTGGGACCGCCGCTGGGGCGCGCCGCTGGCCTGGGCCGACGCCTGGCGCGACGACGTGGTGGCGATCGGCGGCAGCGACTTCCACCGGCACGGCAGCGACGGCCTGCCGGGCGCGCCGACCACGTGGGTGCTGGCCGAGGAGCCGGGCGCGGTGCTCGACGGCGTGCGCGCCGGGCGCACCGCGGTCTCGGCGGGGCCGGACGCGCCGCTGCTGCTCCGGCTGGGCGACGAGCTGCTCGCGCTCGACGCCGACGGCCTGGTGCTGGTCCGCCCCGGCGGCGCCCGCCAGGTCGTACGCGGCGAGCGGGCGCTGCTTCCCGCGGCCGAGGGACGCCACCGCCTGGAGACCTACGAGAACGAGGTGATCGCCCTATGCGAGTGAGGAGAGTCGCGAACGCGCCGGTGAGCTTCGGCGTGTTCGAGCTCAGCGACGCGCCGCCGCCCCTGGGCCCCGACGAGATGGTCCGCGCGCTGGCCGAGGCCGGTTACGCGGGCATCGACTCCGGGCCCATCGGCTACCTCGGCACCGGCGCCGACCTGGCCGCCCGGCTGTCGGCGCACGGCCTGCTGCTCGCCGGCGGCTGGGTCGACCTGCGTTACGGCGACGCCGAGGCGTACCGGCGGGGGCTGCCCGCGCTGGAGGCCGCGCTCGACGTGTTCGCCGCCGCGCCGCAGGCGCCCGCCCTCTTCGCGCCCCGGCCCACGCTGGCCTGCTCGGGCTCGCCCGAGAGGTTCGCCAGGCCCGGCGGCAGCGCCCCCGGGCTGCCCGCCGCCGACTGGCCCGGGTATGCCGCCCGCGTCCAGGAGGCCGCCGACCGCTGCCGCGAACGCGGCCTGGAACCCGCCTTCCACCACCACCTCGGCACCTACGTCGAGACCCCCGACGACGTCGAGCGCCTTCTGGAGCTGACCGACGTCCAGCTCTGCCTGGACACCGGTCACCTGCTGCTGGCCGGCGGGGACCCGGTCGCGGCGCTGCGCGCGTGGGCCGGCCGCGTCGGGCACGTGCACGTCAAGGACGGCGACACCAGGATCCTGGCCGCCGCCCTGGACGACGGCGCCGACCTGCGCGAGCTGATGGCCAGGGGCGGCTTCACCCGCCTGGGCGACGGCGAGCTCGACCTGCCCGCGGTCGTGGCGGCGCTCGACGCCATCGGCTACGAGGGCTGGATCGTGGTCGAGCAGGACACGATGCCGGGCCGCCGCCCGGTCGGGCGGAACATCGCCGACCAGGCCGCCAACCGCGAGCGGCTGAGGGAGCTGGGCCTGTGAGGATCGCGCTGGTCGGGTGCGGGGCCGTCACCCAGGCGGTCTACGTGCCGCTGCTGTCCAGGCGGCGGGACCTGTTCGAGGTGAGCGCCGTCTGCGACCTGTCGCGCACGCTGGCCGACGTCGTCGGCGACCGGCTGGGCGCGCCCCGGCGCTACACCTCCCTGGCGAAGATGCTGGCCGACGGCGGTTTCGAGGCCGTGGTGGTGCTGGCCTCCGGCTCCCACGGCGAGACCGTGCGCCGGGCGCTGGCCGCCGGGTACGCCGTGCTGTGCGAGAAGCCGCTCGCGCTGACCAGGGCGGAGGTGGCCGCGCTGCCCGCGGGGCGGCTGATGGTCGGCTACATGAAGCAGTACGACCCGGCCGTGCGCCGGGCCGTCGCGCTGCTGGAGGAGCTGGGCGGCCCGGCGGCCGTCCGGTCGGTCGAGGTGACCGTGCTGCATCCCAGCGGGGAGTCGCAGCTCGCGTTCGCGAACCTGGCGCGGGCCGGCGACGTCGATCCCGGCGTGCTCGGCTCGTTGCGCGAGGCCGAGGACGCGCTCGTCTCCCGGGCGCTGGGCCAGGCCGCCCCGGAGTCGCTGCGCAACGTGTACGCGGTCTCCCTGGGCTCGATCTGCCACGACCTGTCGCTGCTGCGGCGCTTCACCGGAGCGCCGCGGGAGATCACGTACGTGGACAGCTGGGGGCCGGCGCCCGGTTCCGTGGAGATCTCCGGGCCGCTGCCCGTGGCGGGCCGGTTCCACATCCGCTGGCACTACCTGGACGGCTACCCCGCCTACCGCGAGACCGTCGCGATCCACCACGACGGGGGCACGCTGGAGCTGGTCTTCCCCACGCCCTACCTGATGAACGCGCCCACCACCCTCACCGTGGTCTCCGGGGCCGAGACCCGCGCCGAACACCGCCAGGTGACCGAGGCGTTCGAGGTACAACTGACGGCCTTCCATGCTTATGTGAACGATGGCAGCCCGCCGCTCACCGACGCGGCCGGCGCACTGGAGGACATCGTGACGGCTCAGCGGATCGCCGCCCGCTACGCCGTCCAGCATCGGCTGCCCATCGGAGGGGAGGCGGCGGCATGGACATAGTGGTCGTACCGCACACGCATTGGGACAGGGAGTGGTACGAGCCCTTCCAGCGCTTCAGGCTGCGGCTGGTGGACCTCCTCGACGAGGTGCTCGACACCATGGAACGCGAGCCCGCCTACCACTTCACCCTCGACGGCCAGCTCGCCTGCGTGGACGACTACCTGGAGGTGCGCCCGGAGAACCGGGACCGCGTCGCGGCGCTCGTCGAGTCCGGGCGGCTGGCGGTGGGGCCGTGGCAGATCCTGCTCGACGAGTTCCTGTGCTCGGGCGAGAACATCGTGCGCAACCTCGAACTCGGGCTGGCCGGCGCGGACGCGCTCGGCGGCGCGATGCGGGTGGGCTACCTGCCGGACATGTTCGGTCACACCGCCCAGATGCCGCAGATCCTGCGGCAGGCCGGGCTTGAGCACGCCTGCGTCTACCGCGGGGTGCCGTCGTCGGTGACGACCGACGCCTTCGCCTGGGTGGCCCCCGACGGCACCGCGATCCGCACCCAGTACCTGCCCGAGGGCGGCTACGGCAACGGCGCCCACCTGTTCTCCGACGTCAAGGGGCTGGAGGAGCGGGCGGCGGAGTTCGTCGCCACCATGCGCGCCTGGCACGGCCCGCAGGGCGAGCTGCTGGCCATGTACGGCGCCGACCACTCGGCCCCCGTGCGCGGGTTGCCGGAGATGGTGGCGGCCGTCGGCGCCCGCATGGACACCTTGTCTGGATATATCGAGAAATTTTCGGGTGACACCGCGGGGTTGCCGCAGGTCGTCGGCGAGCTGCGCTCGCACGCCCGCGCCAACATCCTGCCCGGCGTCATCTCCGCCCGCGTCGCCGTCAAGCAGGCCATGGGCCGGGCCGAGCGCATGGTCGAGCGCTACGCCGAGCCCCTGGCCACGCTCTGGGGCGGCCCGTGGCCCGGCCGGTTCCTGGACATGGCCTGGCGGCGGCTGGTGGAGGCCAGCGGCCACGACTCGGTCACCGGCTGCGGCGTGGACGAGACCGCCCAGCAGGTCGCCGCCCGCATCGCCGAGGCCGAGCAGCTCGGGCAGGCCGTCCGCGACATGGTGACCACGCGGCTGGCGGCGGCGGTGCCGGCCGACGGCGTGCTCGTCGTCAACCCGACGCCGGCCGTGCGCAGCGGCGTGGTGATCGCCGACGTGGCCGGCGGCAGCGGGCCGCTGGTGGATCCCTCCGGCGCGGCGGTGCCCACCCAGCCCCTGGACTGCGCGCCGGTGCTGCTGCTGGACGAGCGCATCGACCCCCTCACCGTGCTCGGCTTCGTGCACGGCACCGAGCTGTACGGCCAGCACATCATCGACTGGCGGGTGTTCGACGACATCCTCCTCATCACCGTGGGCAGGGAGCCGCGCGGGCCGTTCGACCAGGCCGAGCTGCGCCGCGCGCTCGACGGCGTGACCTGGGTCCGGGTCGAGGCCGAGCCCCGGTCCACGGTCGCCGCCTTCGTCGAGGTGCCCGCGCTCGGCCACACGAGCCTGCGCCCCGGCCCGCCCGAGCCCACGTACCCCGCTCCGCGGGCGGAGATCCGCAACAACGGCCACCACCAGGACTGCTGGCTCTCCTCCGACACCGGGGTCCTGCCCATCAAGGCCAGCTCCACGGTGCTGGACAACGGGCTGCTGCGGGTCGAGATCGAGCCCGACGGCACCCTCGGCCTGTTCGGCGAGGACGGCCGGACGATCACCGGCGTGGGCCGCATCGAGGACGGCGGCGACTCCGGCGACACCTACAACCACGCGCCCCCCGCCGACGACCTGGTCGTGTCCGAGCCGATCTCGATCGACACGGAGATCATCGAAGGCGGCCCGCTCGTCGCCTCCGTGGAGATCACCCGGGTCTACCTGTGGCCGGCGGCGGGCGAGCCCGTCCCGAACACGCCGGAGCTGCCGCCGCCCGCGCGTACCGGCGCGACCGAGGACGTCGAGGTCACCATGCGGGTCGAGCTGCGGGCGGGCGAGCCGTTCGTCCGGCTGCGGGTGTCGTTCGACAACCGGTGCGCGGACCACCGGGTGCGCTTCCACGTGCCGCTGCCGAGGCGGGCCGACCATTCGCTGGCCGAGGGGCAGTTCGCGATCGTGCGGCGGGAGCTCGAAGCCGAGGGCGGCTGCGGCGAGACCCCGCTGCCCACCTTCCCCGCCTCCGGCTGGGTGGCCGCCGGCGGCGTCGCCGCGCTGCTGGAGCACGTCACCGAGTACGAGCTGCTGGACGACGGCTACGAGCTGGCGCTCACGCTGCTGCGCTCGGTCGGCTACCTGTCGCGCAACCACAACAGGCTGCGCCCCGAGCCGGCCGGTCCGCAACTGCCCACCCCCGCCGCCCAGTCACGCGGCCCGCACACCGTGTCGCTGGCGCTGATGCCGTACCTGGACTGGCGGGACGTGCCGCCGCAGGCGGAGCTGTACCGGCACGACCTGCTGGTGGTGCCGGGCGGCGGCGATCGCGAGCTGACCCCGCCACCGGCGGCGCACGGGTTGTCGGTGTCCGGTCAGGGCGTGACGATGAGCTCGCTGCGCCGCCGCGACGACTGGCAGGAGCTGCGCCTGGTGGCGCTCACCGCGTCCGGCACCGAGGCCGTGGTGCGGGGCGCCTTCACCCGGGCCCGGCGGGCCGGCCTGACCGGCGGCCCCGGCGAGCCGCTGGAGACGGCGGACGGCACGCTCAGGCTGCCGCTGAGGCCGTGGGAGATCGCCACCGTCCAGCTCCGCTGACCCCGCAGCCCTAGCACAGGCCGAGCTGGCGGGCCGCGCGCACGGCCAGCCAGACCTCCGCGAACGCCGCGCTGGACGACAGGTCGCGCCCGCTCAGCGCGGCGAACCGGCGCAGCCGGTAGGCCAGCGTGTTGGGGTGGACGTGCAGCGCCGCCGCCGCGTCCTCGACGTGGCGGTTGCGCTCCATCCACGTGCGCACCGACAGCAGCAGCCGGGAGTCGTGGGCCTCGTCGTAGGCCAGCACCTCGCCCAGCACGTGGTCGACCAGGGCCGACAGCGTGGAGGGGTCGTCGGGCAGCCAGCGGCCGGTGGTGTCGTCGCCGTAGTGGACCAGCGCCTTGCCCGACTCGGCGGCGTGCGCGGCCGCCCACACGGCCTCACGCTGGGCGACCCGCAACGACTCGCCCGGCGGGAACGGCCGGCTCACCCCCGCGCTGACCCCGGGCACGGCGGCCACCGCCGGCCCCAGCTCGGGCGGCCCCAGCAGGTAGTGGTCGTCGCCGCGGCGCAGCAGCAGGTGCGGCAGCTCGCCCACCGCCCGGCGCAGCGCGTCGTCGGGCGCGTGCCGCACGACGAGCAGCACCGACCCGGTCTCCAGGGGCAGGCCCATCCTGGCCAGCCGGCGCCGGGCCGCGGGCGGGTCGAGCACGTCCTGGAGCAGTTCGGCCAGCGTCTCGGCGCCCTCCCGGCGCAGGGTCTCGCGCTCGTGCCTGGCCATGGCGACCTGGAGGGCGGCCACGGTGGCGATGTGCTGGACCACGGCCAGCCCGGCGGGCCGCGCGCCCTCCCGCTCGAAGGCCACCAGGAACCCGGCGGGGCCGCCGGGCGCCGGCACCGGCAGCGCGAAGCCGCCCGGGATCGTGGGCGGCGCGTCGGGCTCGGCGGGCAGGACGTCGAGCGAGGGCACCGGCACGCCGGGCAGCAACGGCCGGCCCTGCGGGGTGCACAGGTAGACGTCGTAGCCGGACAGCCGTTCCAGGCGCTTGAACAGGGTGACGGTGTCGAGGTCTTCGGCGGCCAGCCAGCGCAGCGCGCCGAACACCTGGAGCTGGGCGCCCAGCCGGTGGCTGGCGTCCTCCTGGAGCGCCGCCGCCACCTCCTGCGAGACGGCGATGAACGGCACCGCGAGCGGCACCTCCAGCACCGGCATGCCGCGCTCCTCGGCGGCCTCGAAGAACGCCCGGTGCAGCGGCGGGACGTGCAACTGGGCCGACAAGGCGAGCGCCGAGACCCCCGCGTCGTCGAGCCGTTCGAGGTAGGCGCGCTGCCGGGCGGCCGAGCGCGGCAGGCCGAGCCCGGTCGTCATGATGACCTCGGCGCCGAGCAGCCAGGGCGTCGGGTCGGCCAGCTCGCTGACGTGCGCCCACGAGACCGAGCGGGACAGCCCGGCCTCGCCGGCGAGCACGCGGAGCTGGAGAGCGGGGGAGCGGAGAAGGTCTTCGACCGTCAGCTTGTGGTCAGCCACAACACACACCGTATTACTTTGTGAGAGTAACAATTGCCGCAGGTCAGAAGCGTGACGAACACTGACGAACATGCATATCGGTCCCGTCGACTCCTCTCGGGTCCCGCGTTTCGCCGGGCCCGCCACCTTCGCCCGGCTGCCCCGGCTCGACCAGGTCGAGCGGGCGGACGTGGCCGTCGTGGGCGTGCCCTTCGACGCGGGCGTGTCCTACCGTCCGGGCGCCCGGTTCGGCCCCGCCGCCGTACGGGAGGCCAGCCGGTTGCTGCGGCCCTACCATCCGGGGCTGGACGTCTCGCCGTTCGAGCGCGTCCAGGTCGCCGACGCCGGTGACATCGCGGCCAACCCGTTCGACATCGGCGAGGCCGTCGAGACCATCGAGGCCGCGGCCGACGAGCTGGACGCCCGGCTGGTCACCATCGGCGGCGACCACACGATCGCGCTGCCGCTGCTGCGCTCGGCGGCCAGGAAGCACGGCCCCGTGGCGCTGCTGCACTTCGACGCGCACCTCGACACCTGGGACACCTACTTCGGGGCCGAGTACACCCACGGCACCCCTTTCCGCCGGGCGGTCGAGGAGGGCATCCTCGACACCGAGGCGCTCAGCCACGTCGGCATCCGGGGCCCGCTGTACGGCAAGAAGGACCTGGAGGACGACCGGCGGCTCGGCTTCGGCATCCTGACCGCCGCCGACGTGCTCCGCCGCGGCCTGGACGAGGTCATCGACGTGCTGCGGCAGCGCGTCGGCGACCGCCCGCTCTACGTCTCCGTCGACATCGACGTGCTCGACCCCGCCCACGCCCCCGGCACCGGCACGCCGGAGGCCGGCGGGCTCACCAGCCGGGAGCTGCTGGAGATCCTCCGCGGTCTGGCCGGCTGCCGCCTGATCGGGGCCGACGTGGTCGAGGTGGCCCCCGCCTACGACCACGCCGAGATCACCTCGGTCGCCGCCTCCCACGTGGCCTACGACCTCGTCAGCCTGCTGGCGATGCAGGAGAAGACATGAGCATCACCGAGATCGAGACCTACGGCGTCGAGCGCATCCCCGACGCCGACCGCACCGCCGGGCCGTTCGACCTGTTCCGGGTCGCCTTCGGGGGCGCGAACACGTTCGCCACCTGCGTGCTGGGCGCCTTCCCCATCCTGTTCGGCCTGTCGTTCTGGCAGGGGCTCGCGGCCACCGTGCTCGGCCTGGTGGTCGGGGCGCTGATCCTGGCCCCGCTGTCGCTGTTCGGGCCGCTCAACGGCACCAACAACGCCGTCTCCTCCTCGGCCCACCTGGGCGTGCACGGCCGGGTGGTCGGCTCGTTCCTGTCGCTGCTGACCGCCATCGCGTTCTTCTCGATCTCGGTGTGGTCGTCGGGCGACGCGCTGGTGGGCGGCGCGCACCGGCTCGTCGGCCTGCCCGACACCGACCTGTCCTACGGGGTGGCCTACGCCGTCTTCGCCCTGCTCGTCCTCGTGGTCTGCGTGTACGGCTTCCGCTTCATGCTGTTCGTCAACAAGATCGCGGTCGCGGCGGCGTCGCTGCTGTTCGTGCTCGGGCTGTTCGCCTTCGCCGGGGACTTCGACCCGTCCTACCCCGGGACGCTGGCGGCCGGCGACCCGCTGTTCTGGCCGTCGTTCATCGGCGCGGCGCTGATCGTGTTGTCGAACCCCGTGTCCTTCGGCGCCTTCCTGGGCGACTGGTCCCGCTACATCCCGGCCTCGACCCCGCGCTCCCGCGTGATGGCGGCGGCCTTCCTGTCGCAGCTCGCCACCATCCTGCCGTTCTTCTTCGGGCTCGCCACCGCCTCGATCATCGCCGCCAAGGCCGCCGAGTACGTCGACCCGGCCGCGCCCAACTACGTGGGCGGGCTGCTGGCGATCTCGCCGGCCTGGTACTTCGTCCCGGTCTGCCTGATCGCGCTGATCGGCGGCATGTCCACCGGCACCACGTCCCTGTACGGGACCGGGCTCGACTTCTCCAGCGTGTTCCCGCGCTTCTCCCGGGTGCAGGCGACCGTCTTCATCGGCACCCTGTCGATCGTGTTCATCTTCGTCGGGCGCTTCGCGGCGAACCTGACGGCCAGCATCTCCACGTTCGCCACGCTGATCATCACCTGCACCGCCCCCTGGATGGTGATCATGATGCTCGGCTACGTGACCCGCAGGGGCTGGTACGACCCCGACGCCCTGCAGGTCTTCAACCGGCGGCAGCGCGGCGGGCGGTACTGGTTCACCCACGGCTGGAACTGGCGCGGCCTCACCGCGTGGCTGCTCGCGGCCGCCGTGGCGCTGACGTTCGTGAACCTGCCGGGCCAGTTCGTCGGGCCGCTGGGCGACCTGGCCGGCGGCGTGGACGTCTCGCTGCCGCTGGGCCTCGCGGTCGCGGCCGTGCTCTACCTGACGCTGCTCGCGCTCTTCCCCGAACCGCGCGAGGTGTACGGCCCGCGGGGCCCGCGCCTGGTGCGCTCGGCCGACACGCCGATCCTGCCCATCGTGGACGCGGCAGAATCGATGGCGTGATGGAACTCGTCGACCTGTCGGTGCCCGTCGAGACGGGGATGCCGGTCTATCCGGGCGATCCCGAGGTCTCGGTCGCCCCGGCGCTCACCGTCGCCCGCGACGGCGTCAACGTGCTGGGCCTGCACCTCGGCTCGCAGTCGGGCACCCACGTCGACGCCCCCTTCCACATCGACGACGCGCTGCCGGCGCTCGGCGACCTGCCGCTGTTCCGCTTCGCCGGGCCCGCCGTGGTGGCCGACGCCCGGGGGCTCGCGCCCCGGTCGCCGATCGGGGCCGGGCTGCTCGACGGCCCGGCCTGGCCGTCCGGCGGCGACGCGCCGATCGTGCTGGTCGCGACCGGCTGGTCGGCCCACTGGGGCGGCGAGTCCTACCAGGCCCACCCCTTCCTCACCGAGGAGGCCGCCACGCTGCTGGTCGAGCGGGGCGTGCGCACGGTCGGCATCGACGCGCTGAGCGTCGATCCGACGCCGGCCGACGACTTCCCAGCCCACCGCGTCCTGTGCGGGGCGCACGCCGTGATCGCCGAGAACCTCACCGGCCTCGACCGGCTGCTGGACGCCCAGGCCCTTGGGCGGCCGATCGAGGTCTGGATGATGCCGCTGCGGCTCGACGGCGCCGACGGCGCGCCCGTGCGGGCCGTGGCGCGGATCGGTTAGCGCGTGCCCCAGGAGTACGACTGCTTGCGCAGCTTCAGGTACACGAACGACTCCGTGGCCCGGACGGCGGGGATGGCGCGGATCTTGCTGAGGATCTCCAGCAGGTGCCCGTCGCCCTCGCAGACCACCTCGACGATCACATCGAAGGAGCCCGCCGTGAGCACCACGTAGTCGATCTCCTCGATGGCCGACAGCTCGTCGGCCACCGACTCCAGGTCGCCCTCGCAGTTGACCCCGATCATCGCCTGGCGGGGGAAGCCGAGGGTGAGGGGGTCGGTGACCGCGACGATCTGCATCACCCCGGCGTCCTGCAACCGCTGGACGCGCTGACGGACCGCGGCCTCGGAGAGCCCGACGGCCTTGCCGATCGCCGCGTAGGGCATGCGCCCGTCTGACTGGAGCTGCTCGATGATCTGCTTGGAGAGATCGTCGAGCACGACGGGCCCGGAACTGGCGTTGTTTCGTCGTACGCGGGGCGGCGTCGTCATGTCAGAGGAATCCTCCTAGCGGTCCGGCGTTACGGGGGCGTTCCCGCTCGATTGCCGTCCTGGTGCGACATGTTGTCAGTTCTTGGCGGTGTGTCAAGCGAATTCGTAGCAATTTGATATCTTCACCACGAAATCCCTTGTCCAGATGCATCTGCTCTGTAAGAGTCGCGGCATCTCAGCCACCTCAACGAGGAGGTCGTGCATTGACCACCCGTCTGCAGAACTTCATCAACGGTGAGTTCGTGGACGCCCAGAGCGGCCGGTTCTCCGACATCATCGACCCTTGCACGGGAGAGGCCTACCTTCAGGCCCCGATCTCCGGCGTCGAGGACGTCGACGCGGCCTACGCCGCGGCGGCCGTCGCGTTCGAGTCGTGGGGTCGGACCACCCCCGGTGAGCGGGCGAACCTGCTGCTCAAGGTCGCCGACGCGATCGACGCCCGGGCCGACGAGATCAACGAGGCCGAGTGCCTCAACACCGGCAAGCCGCGCGCCCGCATGGCCGAGGACGAGACACCGGTAGCGGCCGACCACTTCCGCTTCTTCGCCGGCGCCGCGCGCACCCTGGAGGGGCCCACGGCCGGGGAGTTCCTCGCCGAGCACACCAGCGTCATCAGGCACGAGCCCATCGGCGTCGTCGGCCAGGTCACCCCCTGGAACTACCCGATGATGATGGCCGTGTGGAAGATCGCCCCGGCGCTGGCCGCCGGGAACACGATCGTCCTCAAGCCGTCGGACACCACCCCGGCCTCCACGCTCAAGCTGGCCGAGATCGTCGGCTCGGTGCTGCCGCCCGGCGTCTTCAACGTCGTCACCGGCGACCGCGAGACCGGCGCGCTCGTCGTGGGCCACCCGACCGCCGCCATGGTGGCGATCACCGGGTCCGTCGGCGCGGGCATGGCGGTCGCCAAGAGCGCCGCCGACGACCTCAAGCGGGTGCACCTGGAGCTCGGCGGCAAGGCGCCGGTCGTGGTCTTCGAGGACGTCAAGGACCTCGCCAAGGCCGCCGCCGACATCGCCACCGCCGGTCTCTACAACGCCGGCCAGGACTGCACCGCGGCCTGCCGCGTGCTCGTCCAGGAGAGCGTGCACGACGAGTTCGTGGCCGCGCTGACCGAGGCCGCCGCCGCGACCGTGACCGGCGACCTGGGCAACGAGGAAGCGCTCTACGGCCCGCTCAACAACGAGAACCAGCTCGCCAGGGTCCAGGGCTTCATCGACCGGGTCCCCGGCCACGCCAAGGTGCTCACCGGCGGCAACCGCGTCGGCGACAAGGGCTATTTCTTCGCCCCGACCGTCGTGGACGGCCTGCGCCAGGACGACGAGATGGTGCAGAACGAGGTCTTCGGCCCCGTCATCACCGTCCAGACGTTCACCGACGAGGCCGACGCGCTGGCCAAGGCCAACGACGTCAAGTACGGCCTGTCCAGCTCGGTGTGGACCTCCGACCACGGCCGCGCCATGCGCATGTCGAACCGTCTCGACTTCGGCGTGGTCTGGGTCAACACGCACATCCCGTTCGTCTCGGAGATGCCGCACGGCGGCTTCAAGCACTCCGGGTACGGCAAGGACCTGTCGGTGTTCGGTCTGCACGACTACACCAGGGTCAAGCACGTCATGCACTACATCGGCGAATAAGGACGAGCCCTGGACATGACCGAGCTATCCGCGATTCAGCTTGAGGACGTCGTCAAGGAGTACCTCTCGCACGGCGAGGTCGTCCAGGCGGTCAAGGGTGTGTCGCTGGACATCGCCGAGGGGGAGTTCTTCTCCCTCCTCGGCCCGTCCGGATGCGGCAAGACCACGACCATGAGGATGATCGCCGGCTTCGAGGAGCCCACCAAAGGGCTCGTGAGGCTGCACGGCAAGGACGTCACCGACGTCCCGCCCAACAAGCGCGACGTCAACATGGTCTTCCAGTCCTACGCCCTGTTCCCGCACATGAGCGTGTGGGACAACGTGGCGTTCGGCCTGAAGCAGCGCAAGACGCCGCCGGAGGAGATCCGGCGGCGGGTCGGCGAGATGCTGGAGATCGTCGACCTGACCGGCCGGGAGAAGCGCCGGCCGCGCGAGATGTCCGGCGGCCAGCAGCAGCGCGTGGCGCTGGCCCGCGCGCTGGTCAACCGGCCGCGGGCGCTGCTGCTCGACGAGCCCCTCGGCGCGCTCGACCTCAAGCTGCGCCAGGCCATGCAGATCGAGCTCAAGCGCATCCAGCGCGAGGTCGGCATCACGTTCGTGTACGTGACGCACGACCAGAACGAGGCTCTGACCATGAGCGACAGGATCGCCGTGATGAACGACGGGCTGGTCGAGCAACTGGCGAGCCCGCGGGAGATCTACGAACGGCCGGCCACCGCGTTCGTGGCGGGGTTCATCGGCACCTCCAACCTGATCACCGGGTCGGTGACCGGCGGGGTGCTGGCGATCGGCGGCGGCCGGGTGCTGGTGCCGGGCCACGAGGGCGACGTGACGGTGACCGTCCGCCCCGAGAAGATCACGATCTGCGCGGACGAGCCGGGGCCCGGGCTGAGCGCCGTCCCCGGGACCGTCACGGAGATGGTCTACCTGGGCACCTCCAACAGCTACGCGGTGCAGCTCGCCGACGGGGCCGAGATGACCGTGTTCGAGCAGAACGCGCACGACGCGACGGCGACCGCGGAGCGGGGCGACTCCGTGTGGCTGTCGTGGGAGGCGCAGCACTCTTATGTGATTGGAAGTTGATAGCACCCCATGAACCCCCGCCAGATCACCCCCGCCCTCCTGAGGGGCATGACCCAGCCCCGCACCCGCCGCGACTTCTTCCGTGTCACCGGCCTGTCCGCCGCCGGCCTCGCGCTCGCCGCCTGTGGCGTCCAGGGCCAGAAGGCCGCCCCTCCGAAGGCCGACGCCGTCCAGGACTACTGGGCCAAGCAGAGCAAGCACGGCAAGCTCGTCTTCGCCAACTGGCCCGAGTACATGCCCGAGGACCAGGCCCCGCTGAAGAAGTTCACCCAGACCACCGGGATCTCCGTGGAGTACAAGGAGGTCATCCAGGAGAACGCGGAGTTCTTCGGCAAGGCCGACCCCGTGCTCCGCGCCGGCCAGTCGCTCGGCTACGACATCGTCGTGATGACCAACGGCGTGCAGCTCCAGCACATGGTCGAGCTCGGCTACATCGTGCCGCTCGACCACAGCCGGATGCCGAACTTCCTGGCCAACGCCGGTGACAAGTACAAGGAACGCGCCTACGACCCGGGCAACCAGTACACGATGCCCTACACCTCGGGCGTGACCGGCATCGCGTACAACACCAAGTACGTCAAGGACGACATCACCAGCATCGAGGCCCTGTTCGACCCCAAGTACAAGGGCCGGGTCGGGATGATGGCCGACGCGCAGGAGATCGGCAACTTCGCGATGTTCGCGCTGGGCGTCGATCCGGAGAAGTCGACCGAGGCCGACTGGAAGAAGGCCGGGGAGAAGCTCAAGCAGCAGCGTGACGCGGGAATCGTCCGGAAATACTACGACCAGAGCTACATCGACGCGGTCTCCAAGGGCGACGTCTGGCTGAGCATGGCCTGGTCGGGCGACATCTTCCAGCGGCAGCTCGCCGGCGAGCCGGTCAAGTTCGTGGTGCCGGCGGAGGGCGGCACGATCTGGACCGACAACATGCTCATCCCCAAGGGCGCGGCCAACCCCGTGGACGCGCTCACCCTCATGGACTACCTGTACCAGCCCGCGGTGGCCGCCGACCTGGATGAGTTCATCCAGTTCGTCACCCCGGTCCCGGCCGTGCAGGACCTCCTGCGGGAGAAGGCCAAGACGGCCAAGGGCGAGGACAAGAAGGCCCTGGAGGACATGGTGGACAGCCCGCTCATGTTCCCCTCGGAGGCCGACTACGCCAAGCTGCGCACCTACACCACGCTGACCACCCAGCAGGAGCAGGTGTTCAACTCCATCTTCCAGTCGATCACCCAGGCATAGCCATGAAACGGCTCACCCCCTACCTGCTCGCCCTGCCGAGCTGGCTGTGGCTGGCGATCTTCCTGGTCGTGCCCATGGTGGCGATGGCGTCGGTCTCGCTCCAGACGGGCAACGCCATCGACGGCTACGCGATGACGTTCAGCTTCTCCAACTACGCCGACGCGCTCGGCAGGTACAGCGACCAGCTGCTGCGCTCGCTCCTGTACGGCGGCCTGGCCACGGTGGCCATGCTGGTGATCGGGTACCCGGTGGCGTACTGGATCGCCTTCAAGGGCGGCAGCCGCAAGTCGGTGTACCTGTTCCTGCTGCTGCTGCCGTTCTTCGTCTCGTTCGTGCTGCGGACGATCTCGTGGAACTTCCTGCTGGCCGACAACGGCATCCTGTTCGGGACGCTGAAGGGCTGGGGGCTGCTGCCGGAGGGCTTCCACGTGCTGGCCACGACCGTGGCCGTGGTGGGCGGGCTCACCTACAACTTCCTGCCGTTCATGATCCTGCCGATCTACGTGGCCCTGGAGCGGGTGGACCCGCGGGTGGTGGAGGCGGCCCAGGACCTGTACGCCACCCGCGCCGGGGCCTTCCGCCGGGTGGTGCTGCCGCTGTCGCTGCCCGGCGTCTTCGCCGGCGTGCTGATGACGTTCGTGCCCGCGACGGCCGACCCGGTCAACGCGCAGATCCTCGGCGGCACGGCCAACACCATGATCGGCAACATCATCCAGACCGAGTACCTGACCAACCTCGACTACCCGACCGCCTCGGCGCTGTCGTTCACGCTGATGGCGATCCTGCTGGTGGGCATCTTCGTCTACGCCCGTGCGCTCGGCACCGAGAACGTCCTGGAGGCGGCGGCGCGATGAGCGGTGAGCGAGCAATGAGGAGGGGCACGCGGGGCAGGTTCGGCGACCGCCTGCTGCACGTCTACACCTGGCTGATCATCCTGTGGCTGTCGTCGCCGATCGCCGTCATGATCCTGTTCGGCTTCAACGACAAGAAGAGCAAGTCGAACACGAGCTGGCAGGGCTTCACCCTCAAGTGGTACGGCGAGCTCTTCGAGATCTCCGACCTGACCACGGCGTTGCGCAACTCCATCGTGATCGCCCTGGTCAGCACCGTGATCACGGTCGTCATCGGAACGATGCTGGGCCTGGCCGTCGGCCGGCACCGCTTCCGCGGCCTCAGCGCCACGAACTTCCTGGTCTTCGCCGCCATCTCCACGCCGGAGCTGGTGATGGGGGCCTCGCTGCTGTCGCTGTTCGTCTCGGGCAACGTGCCGCGCGACGGCAACACGATCATCGTCGCGCACGTGCTGTTCTCGCTCTCCTTCGTCGTGGTGACGGTCAGGGCGCGGGTCATCACGCTCGACCCGTCGCTGGAGGAGGCGGCCAAGGACCTCGGCGCGACCGCCTGGGGCACGTTCCGGCAGGTGACGCTGCCCTCGATCATGCCGGGCGTGCTCGCGGGCGCGATGCTCTCCTTCGCGCTGTCGATCGACGACTACGTGGTGACGAGCTTCGTCAACGGCTCGACCGTCACCTTCCCCCTGTGGATCGTGGGTGCGGTGAAGACCGGCATTCCGCCGCAGGTCAACGTGATGGGTACGCTCATCTTCGGGATCGGTGTGCTGATCGCCGTGGCGAACGCCGTGGCCGCCAGACGCCGCGCCTAGGATCTGCTCCAACAGGCTTTCCCCCCGCGATCCGGCGGGGGGATTGGTGTATTCCGACCAAGAACAGGGAGGCGAGATCGGATTTCGGCGGGGGGAACCCGCGCGTGATCACATCATGCTTTTGGATCCCGCAATCAACAAAGAACAACTAAGACTTTCGTAGGGAAGTGGGATTTGTGGATCCGCTGAAGGCGCTGGCTGACGCGGAGCGCAAGCCGTACTGGCTGGACAGCCCGGCCAGACCCGAGCCGCGCGCGCGGCTCATCGGAAACACCGACGCCGACCTGGTCGTCGTCGGCGGAGGCTTCTCGGGGCTCTGGACGGCCCTGATGGCCAAGGAACGTGACCCTTCGCTGGACGTGGTCCTGCTCGAAGGGCGCAGGATCGGCTGGGCGGCGACCGGCCGCAACGGCGGGTTCTGCATGGCGACCCTCACCCATGGCCTGGCCAACGGCCTGGAACGGTGGCCGGAGGACATCGGCCGCCTCGAACGCATGGGCGTGGACAACCTCGACGAGATCGAGCGCACGCTGGAGCGGCACGGCATCGACTGCTCCTTCGAGCGCACCGGAGAGCTGCACGTGGCCACCGAGCCGTGGCAGCTCGACTCGCTGGGCGAACACCTGGACCTGATCTCCGAGCTCGGCCTCGACTACGTGCCGATGGACGAGCGGCAGGTGCGGGCCGAGGTCAACTCGCCGACCTACCTGGGCGGCCTGTGGGAACGCAGCGGCTGCGCCATGCTGGACCCGGCGCGGCTGGCCTGGGGGTTGCGCGAGGCGTGCCTGCGGCTCGGCGTACGGGTCTTCGAGCGCAGCCCGGTGCGTTCGCTGCGCGACGACGGCACGACGATCACCCTGCGCACCCCGTACGGGTCGGTCGTGGGCCGCCGGGTGGCGCTGGGCACGGGGGTCTTCCCGCCCCTGCTGCGCAGGCTCAAGCACTTCGTCGTCCCGGTGTACGACTACGCCCTGATGACCGAGCCGCTGAGCGCGGCCCAGCTCGCCGAGGTGGGCTGGCACAACCGGCAGGGCGTCGGCGACTCGGGCAACCAGTTCCACTACTACCGGCTCACCGACGACAACCGCATCCTGTGGGGCGGCTACGACGCGGTCTACTACAACGGCGGCCTGGTCAAGCCGGAGTACGAGCAGCGCGACGAGACGTTCGTCAAGCTGGCCGAGCACTTCGCCACCACGTTCCCGCAGCTCTCCCAGGTGCGCTTCACGCACCGCTGGGGCGGCGTGATCGACACCTGCAGCCGCTTCAGCGCCTTCTACGGCACGGCGCACGGCGGCCGGCTGGCCTACGCCGTGGGCTACACCGGCATGGGCGTCGGGGCCACCAGGTTCGGCGCGAACGTGATGCTCGACCTGCTGTCGGGGGAGGCCACCGAGCGGACCGAGCTGCGGATGGTCAAGGAGAAGCCGGTGCCGTTCCCGCCCGAGCCGGTCCGGTCGGGGGTGATCCAGTTCACCCGGTGGTCGATCGCCCAGGCCGACCAGCATCAGGGCAAGCGCAACCTGTGGCTGCGCACGCTCGACAGGATGGGCCTCGGGTTCGACTCCTGATCCGGTGTTCCGAGGGGGCGCCGGGCCCGCCCGCGGCGGGCCTGGCGCACACTTGTCACCATGAAAGTCGAGTTCGCCGCCGACGGCGTGCGCCTGACCGGTGACCTGCGGACGCCCGAGGGCACGGGCCCCTGGCCGGGGCTGGTGCTCACCGGGCCGTTCACCGGGGTGCGCGACCAGGTCACCGGCCTGTACGCCGAACGGCTGGCCCGGCGCGGCTACGTGACGCTGTCCTTCGACCACCGCAACTGGGGCGAGTCCGGCGGCGAGCCGCGCGGGCACGAGGATCCCCAGGGCAAGCTGGCCGACCTGCGGGCGGCGGTGTCGCTGCTGCGGTCGCGCCCCGAGGTGGACGGCGACCTGATCGGCGCGGTCGGCATCTGCCTGGGCGCGGGGTACGCGCTGAGGTTCGCCGCCTTCGACCCGCGCGTACGGGCGTTCGCGGGCATCGCCGGGGCCTACAACAACCCGTACACGATGCGGTCCGGCATGGACTACCAGGCGGCGCTGGCCGGGTTCGCCGGCGTGCTGGAGCGGCAGGACCGGGGCGGCCCGGTCGAGTACCTGCCCGCCGTGGCCGAGGAGGGCGAGGCCGCGATGCCGGGCGACGAGCCGTTCGCCTACTACGGCACCGAGCGCGGGGCCTCCGCCTCCTGGCGGAACGCGGTGACCCGGGCCGGACTGCGCGAGCTGATCACCATGGACAACATGATGGGCGCCGACTTCCTGTCGCCGAAGCCCGCCCTGATCGTGCACGGCGTGATCGACAGGTTCTGCCCGCCGGAGGGGGCCGAGGAGGCGTTCAGGCGGCTCGACCAGCCCAAGAAGCTCGTCTGGGTGGACGCCAAGCAGCACATCGACCTCTACGACCGCGAGCCGTACGTGTCGCAGGCCGTGGACGCCACCGCGGACTTCCTCGCCGAGCACCTCCGGCCGGGAGGCGCCGGAGCCTGACGTCTACGCTGGGGGTATCGCGCGGAATGGGGGGATTCATGCGTGCCATCCAGTTCACCCGCTTCGGCGGCCCGGAGGTGCTCGAAGAGGCCGAGGTGCCCGACCCGGTGGTGGGGCCGGGCCAGGTGCTGGTCGACGTCGAGGCGGCGGGGCTGAACTTCGCCGACGTGCGGCAGATCTCCGGCCACTACTCCGCCCCCGACCGCCTGCCGCACATCCCCGGCAGCGAGGTCGTCGGGCTCGATCCCCGGGGGCGGCGGGTGATGGGGTTCACCGCCAACGGCTACGCCTCCAGGGCCGTCCTGGACGAGGGCGACGTCGTGGTCGTGCCCGGCTCGCTGCGGGCCGGGGAGGCGCTGGCGCTGCTCGTCCAGGGGCTCACCGCCTGGCACCTGCTGCGCTCGTCGGCGCGGCTCAGGGAGGGCGAGAGCGTGGTGGTCCACTCCGGCGCGGGCGGCGTCGGCAGCCTGGCCGTGCAGCTCGCCAAGGTGTTCGGGGCCGGACGCGTGATCGCCACCGCCTCCAGCGAGGACAAACGCTCGCTCGCCCTCGACCTCGGCGCGGACGCCGCCGTGGACGGCGCGGCCGACGGGTACGCCGAGCGCGTCATCGAGGCCAACGGCGACCGGCCGGTGGACGTCGTGCTCGACGCGGTGGGCGGCGCGGTCTTCGACGCGGCGCTGACCGTGCTGGCCCCCTTCGGGCGGCTGGTGAGCTACGGGTCGTCGTCGGGGGAGCAGGCCGCGCCGGTCGAGGTCGCGCGGCTGACCGCGGGCAACCTCGCCGTCCTCGGGTTCTGGCTGCGTCCGCTGCGGGGGCGGCGGGAGATGGTCGGGCCCCCGCTGGGCGAGTTGCTCGCGCTGACCGCGGCCGGGCGGCTGAGGCCGCTGGTGGGCGGCGAGTACCCGCTGGCGGAGGCCGGCCGGGCCGTGGCCGACCTGGCCGGACGGCGAACTGTCGGAAAGGTGGTGCTCCTGCCCTGACGTGCAGGGTGTGACCATTGACGCCACTGGGCAGAAGGTGATCAAAACCCCCGAGACGTGACGATCGCGGGGGTTTGCGGGTGTGGTGGAGATGGCTGGTCGTCGTGGTGGTCTGGGGGCTCGCGGCCGGGTGTGCGGCCGGACGGCTGCCCGAGGTGCCCGGCGTGCGGAAGGCGCCGGTGACGGTCGGCCGATGCGTCCTGAAATTTCCGGACAAGAGGGCTGGGAGGGCGGCCCGCGACCGGCTTGAGCACGACATCGAGCAGTACCTGTCCAGACGCCCGGGACGGGTCGCCTACAGCATGCTGGAGCGCGACAGCGGCATCACCCTGGGCCGCGGCGAGCACCAGCACGACATGATCACCGCCAGCGGCGTCAAGGTGGACATCCTGACGGCGCTCGTGCTCGGCCGCGGCGGCCTGGGCGAGGAGGAACGCGACCTGGCCGAGCGCATGATCACCGAGAGCGACAACGGCGCCGCGGACGCGTTGTGGGGCCGGGTCGGCGGCGCGATGGGCGAGTTCTACCGGCGCATGGGCCTGACCGAGACCGTCCCCGGGCCCGGCGTCTTCTGGGGCGGCACCAACACCAGCCCCGCCGACCGCATCCGCCTGCTCCAGGTGCTGGTGGAGGGCGGCGAGGGCCTGTCCGGCCGCGACCGCGACCTCGTGCTCGGCCTGATGGGACGCGTGGTCAAGGACCAGTCGTGGGGCGTCAGCGCGGCCGCCCGCCCGGTGGACCGGGTGGCGTTGAAGAACGGCTGGACGCCACGCCCGTTCATCCACAACACCTGGGCGGTGACCAGCTACGGCCGCGTCGTCGGGCCGGGGCGCGACCTGCTGCTGGCGGTGCAGACCGACGAGCAGCCGGGGGAGGGGGCGGGCATCGAGACCATCGAGGGGGTGGCCAGGATGATCGGCTCCCGCCTCGACGAGCTGTCGCCGACGATGATCCGGTCCTGCCCGCGGAACCCGGGCCCCTGACGCCGTCCCTCCCGACCCCCAAGACCTCTCCGGCATCCCGGAGTTGAAGTCAACGACAAATGAAATAAGTCGCCCGTTTCCTGCAATAGGATCGGCTCTCGTCGCGTTTGACTGAAGTGACTGATTGACCGCTCGGCGGCCGGCACCCGCCGGTATCTACCCCGGTCGAAGCCCACCTCCGACGGTGCGCTCCCCCGGGGGAGGACTCCGTCATGATCTGGACGGAGACCCTTGAAGTCCTACCTCGACGTGCTGGCCACCCCCGGCGCCTGGCGGTTCCTCGTGCCCGCGCTGCTGGCCCGGGTGCCGTTCGCGATGACCCAGATGGGCATCCTGCTGCTGGTCCAGTGGTCCACCGGCTCCTACGGCGCGGCCGGGATCACCGCCGCCGCCTCCGCCGTCTGCCAGGCCCTCATCGGCCCCCAGACGGGCCGCCTGGCCGACCGGTACGGCCAGGCCCGCGTGCTGCTCCCGCAGGTGTCCCTGCACGCCCTGGCCATGGGCGGCCTGCTGGCCCTGGCCGCCGCGCACGCCCACCTCGCGCCGCTGGTCGCCATGGCCGCCCTCGTCGGCGCGTCAGGACCGCAGGTCGGCTCGATGGTCCGGGCCCGCTGGGCGCACCGGCTCGGCGGCACCGGCAGGCTGAACACGGCGTTCGCGGTCGAGTCGATCACCGACGAGCTGACGTTCACGCTGGCCCCGGTGCTGCTGGTGGGGCTGTCCACGGCGTACTCGCCGGTGGTCGCGCTGCTCGGCGGGCTGGTGCTGATCCTGGTGGGCACGGTCGTCTTCGCCGCCGTCCGGACGGGCGCGCCCGAGCCGGTGCCGGTCAGGATCGCCGCCTCCAAGGGCGTGCTGCGGCGGCGCGGCGTGGCGCTGCTGGCCGCCGCCTTCCTGGCCATGGGGTCGGTCTTCGGCAGCCTCCAGGTCGGCGTCACCTCGCTCACCACTGCCCTGCACGCGCCCGCCGCCGCCGGACCCGTCTACGGCGTCTTCTCCGGCGCCAGCATGCTCGGCGGCCTGCTGTACGGCGCGGTCCGCTGGCGGTCGTCCGCCCGCGCCCGGCTGGTCGCCGGGCTGGCCCTGCTCGCGGTCGCGACCAGCGCGTTCACGCTGGCCGGAGCCGTCCCCCACATGTACGTCGCCGCCGCCCTGGCCGGCCTGGTGATCGCCCCCGTGGTGATCACCGGCTACACCCTGGTCGAGGGCCTGGTCGCGGCGGAGGTCCGCACCGAGGCGTTCACCTGGCTGAACGGCGGCATCGCCCTCGGCATCGCGGCCGGGTCGTCGGTCGCCGGGCAGCTCGTGGACCATTTCGGCGCGTCCCTGGCGTTCGTCGTCGCGCCGGCGGCGACGGGCGTGGCCGCGCTGCTCGTGCTGGCCAGGGTGCGCAGCCTGCGCCCGCTGCCCGCCGGGCCCGCGGAAGAGACCCCGTCGCTCACCGAGGGACCGGCTGCTCTTCCTGGATGACCTTCGGCACGCCGCGCAGCCAGGCCAGCGCGAACACCGCGACCACGGCCAGCAGGACCGCCGTGACCAGCGTCGTCACCTGCATCCCCGACACGAACGCGGTGCGCGCCGCGCGCATCAGCTCCCCGGCCGCCTGCGGGGGCAGCTCCGCCGCCGTGGCGGTGGCCCCGGCGATCGACTCCCGCGCCGCCTCGCCGGGCACCCCGGCGGGCACCAGCAGGTTCGCGCGGTAGACGCTGTTGAGCACCGTCCCCAGGACCGCGATGCCCAGCGCCCCGCCCAGCTCGAACGCCGTCTCCGACACCGCGGCCGCCGCTCCCGCCCGCTCCTTGGGCGCGGTGGCCAGGATGTTGTCGTTGTTCACGGTGAAGGTGAGCCCGACCCCCAGCCCGCCGATCATCATCACCGGCAGCAGGGTGAGATAGTCCAGCTCGGCGCCGAGCATGGCGTACCGGACGAACGCGCCGGCGTTCAGCGCCAGGCCGAGCGCGACCACGCCGTTCCTGCCGAGCCGGCCGATGAGCCGGGCCGCGAGCACTCCGCCCACCGCGCCGCTGAGACCGCCGGGCAGCTGCGCCAGCCCGGCCTGGAGCGGGGTCCACCCCAGGACGAGCTGCAGGTACCAGGCGAACAGCAGGTTCATGGCCGACAAGGCGAAGATCGCCAGCAGGTTCGTGCCCACGGACGCGCTGAAGGCCCGCCGCCGGAACAGCCGTACGTCGATCAGCGGCGTGGCCAGCCGGCCCTGCCGCCGGACGAACAGCACCAGGCACACCGCGCCCACCACGGCCGCCCCCAGCACGTCGGCGTGCGCCAGGCCCTGGTGGGCGGCCTCCTTGACCGCGTAGACGGCCGTCACGACACCGGCGAAGGACAGCACCACGCTGGGCCCGTCCACCCGCCCGGCGGGGCCGCGCGACTCCGGCAGCACCAGGAACCCGCAGACCAGCGCCAACGCCATGATCGGCACGTTGATCAGGAACACCGACCCCCACCAGAAGTGGTCCAGCAGCACGCCGCCGACGACCGGCCCCAGCGCGAACCCGGCCGCGCTCATCCCGCTCCAGATCCCGATGGCCGCGGTCCGCTCACGCGGGTCGGCGAAGACGTTCCTGACGATCGAGAGCGTGGACGGCATGATCATCGCGCCCGCCACGCCCAGCAGCGTCCTGGCGGCGATCAGCAGCTCGGGGTTCGGGGCGTAGGCGGTCACCACCGAGGCGGCGCCGAAGCCGGCCGCGCCGATCAGCAGCAGCCGCTTGCGGCCCACGCGGTCCCCGAGGTTGCCCATGGTGACGAGGAGTCCGGCCAGGGCGAACCCGTACATGTCGCCGATCCAGAGCAGTTGCGTCGAGCTCGCACCGAGATCGGCGACCAGCCGGGGGAGCGCCAGGTGCAGCACGGTGAGATCGACCGAGAGCAGCAGCGTCGCCAGGCAGGCGATGGCCAGACAGGCCCATTTTCGCGTCATACCGTCCACGGTGGCGAGGACGGCTGACGGGCCGCCTACCGTTCGCTGACCGCCCGGCCGAGGGCCTCGTCGATGCGGTTGCGGATGTCCTCGGTGCTGTACCAGTCGTCGGGGCACTCCGCGCGGGCCTGGGCCAGCAGGGACAGCGCGGCGTCGCGCTCGCCGCCGATCAGCGCCACCTCGGCCATCCCGAGGTGCGCCCACGCCAGCATGTCCATGGAACCCACGCGACGGGCCAGCTCGGCCGCCTCCTCGTAGTCGGCCCGCCCGCCCAGCGGCTCGCCCATGCCGAGCAGCGCGTCGCCGCGCCGGCACAGGGCCTCGGCCATCTCCGCCCGCGCGTCGAGCTCGCGGGCCAGCGTCAGAGCCTCGTCCGACAGCGCGTACGAGGCCGCGTAGTCCCCCTCGCGGGAGGCCAGCTCGCCGAGGCCCGACAGCACCAGCACCGCCCCCCAGCGCTCGCCGATGCCCCGGAAGGCGGCCAGGGCGCGCCGGAAGGCGGCCAGCGACTCCTCGACCCGCCCCAGGATCTGCAGCACGAACCCCGCGCCGCTGTACGACAACGCCCGCTGCCAGGGCGGCAGCCCCTCGGTGTGGGCCTGCAGCTCGTGGTAGATCTCCTCGACGTCGCCCGGCGGCCCGGTGAACATCGACCGCATCATCATCAGGAACTCCACCCGCTCCGGCAGGTGGGTGATCGGCAGCAGCTCGCGCACCTCGGCCAGCCGCTCGCGCACGACGTCGTCGGCCACGCCCGTCCAGGCGGTGACGAGCAGGCACATGACGTACTCCTCCTCCATGCCTGCGGGGCGGGCGTCGCCGATCCTGGCCAGCAGCGCGGCGGCCAGCCCGGCGATGACGCCGCGGTGGCCGCGCATCCACCAGTAGCAGGCGCTGTGCGCCAGCAGCCGCAGGCCGGTCTCCGGCTGCCCGGACGCGGTCGTCCAGCGCACGGCGGCTTCGAGGTCGTCGCTCTCCTGGTCGAGGCGGGCCAGCCAGGTGAGCTGGTCGGCGGTCCGCAGCAGCGGGTCGGCGGTCAGGACGAGGTCGAGGTAGTAGGCAGTGTGCGCGTCCCTGGTCGCGGCGGTCTCGCCGGACTCGGCCAGGCGTTCCGCGCAGAACGCCCGGATCGTGTCGAGCATGCGGTACCGGCCGCCGACGTACTCCACCAGCGACTTCTCCGCCAGCGAGAACAGCACCTCCTCCGGCAGCCCGCACACCCGCTCGGCCGCCTCGGGCGTGGCGCCGCCGACGAACACGCTCAGGCGGGCGGCCAGGCGCTGCTCGGCGTCGTCCAGCAGGTCCCAGCTCCACGCGACGACCGCGCGCAGCGTCTGGTGCCGGGGCAGCGCCGTACGGCTGCCGCGGGTCAGCAGCCGGAACCGGTCGTCCAGGCGCGCCGCCACGTCGGCGACCGACAGCGTACGGAGGCGGGCCGCGGCCAGCTCGATGGCCAGCGGCAGCCCGTCGAGCGCCCGGCAGATGCGCACCACGTCGGCCGCGTTGCCGGCGTCCACGGCGAACCCCGGACGCACGGCGGCGGCCCGGTCGGCGAACAGCCGGACGGCGGCGTACTCCAGCGGGTCGTCCGGCTCCGGCGGCGGCAGGCGCAGCGGGGACACCGGCAGGATCGACTCCCCGGTGATGCCCAGCGCCTCGCGGCTGGTCGTCAGCACCCGCAGCCCCGGGCAGGAGGCCAGCAGCGCGTCGGCGAGCTCGGCGACGGCGGCGACCAGATGCTCGCAGTTGTCCAGGACGAGCAGCAGGTCGCGCTCGGCCAGCGCGGTGAGCAGCCGGGTGACGGGACCGACCGCGGCGCGCTGGGGCGCGGGCAGCAGCGCGTCGCGGATGTCGAGCGCGACCAGCACCGCGCCGGGCACCCCGGCGGCGCCCGCCACGTGGGCGAGGGGCACGAAGCACACGTCGCCCGGCTCCTGGGCGGCCGCCTCCTGCGCCAGCCTGGTCTTGCCCGCGCCGCCGGGGCCGATCAGCGTGACGAGCCTGCTGTCCCGCAGCCGCGCGCCCACCTGCGCCAGCTCCTCCGCCCGGCCCACGAAACTGGTCAGCTGTGCCCGCAACCCCTGCTTGAACCCCCCGCGCGACGACCCGGCAGGCCCTCCGGGCGCGGGAAGGGACGAGGGAACCGGCGGCTGGATCGGCGCGGCAGCCGGCGCGGAGGCCGGCGCAGCGTTCGGCGCGGTGCTCAGCGGGGGGTTCGGTGCGGTGCCGAGCGGAGGGTTCGGCGCGGTGATCTGCGGGGTGAGGGACGGGTCGGCGCGCAGGACGGCGAGGTGCGCGGCGGCCAGCTCGGCGCCCGGCTCGATGCCCAGCTCCCGGTCGAGCAGCCGCCGCGCCTCGTCGTAGGCGGCCAGCGCCTCGGCCTGCCGGCCGCTGCCGTACAGGGCGCGCATGAGCTGGGCGCGCAGGCGCTCGCGCAGCGGATGGGCGGCGGTGAGCCGGCGCAGCTCGGCGACCAGGTCGCGGTGCCGCCCGAGCGCCAGGTCGGCCTGGAGGCGGTCCTCGACGGCCGCCAGCCGCAGCTCCTCCAGCCCGGCCGCGGCGGACACCGCGTGCGGCGCGTCGGCGAGCGGCGCGCCCCGCCACAACTCCAGCGCCTCGGAGAGCAGCGCCGCCGCCCGCCCGGCGTCCCCGGCGGCCAGCGCCCGCCGCCCGTCCAGGGCCAGCAGCTCGAAGCGGCGCGCGTCCACGTCGTGCGGGTCGGCGACCAGCCGGTAGCCCGCCGGGTGGAACTCGACCAGGTCCCGGCCGAGCGCCCGGCGCAGCCTGGACACCTGGGACTGCAGCGCGTTGGCCACGCCGTCCGGCGGGTGGGGGCCGTAGAGGTCGTCCACGAGCTGGCCGGCGCCGACGACGCGGCCGGCGTTCAGGGCCAGCAGGGTGAGCAGGGCGCGCACCCGCGGCCCGCCGAGCGCCACCGGCGCGCCGTCCTCGTCCAGCACGCTGGTGGGTCCGAGGATCTCGAAGCGCATGCCCCGATTATCGGGTCTGCGGGAGGAGCGCGGCGATTTCTCCGTACGTCGGCAGCGCCGGGGCGTCCTTGCCCTGCGCGCCCAGCACGGCGGCCAGAGCGCCCTGGAGCGCGGCCCGGTAGAGTAGCGAGCCGGTGCTCACCCGGGCCACCCCCGCCTCGGCCAGCCGGTCCAGCGTCGGCCCGCCCGGCTGGTAGAGCACGTTGAGCGGCAGCCGCGTACGCGCGACGACCTCGGCGATCTCCGCGAGATCCGAGAGCCCGGGGACGAAGATGCCGTCGGCGTGCTCGTAGGCGTCCACCCGTTCGCGCCAGTCGCCGGTGCCCAGCCAGTGGGTGTCGGTGCGGGCGTTGACGAACACGCCGTGGCCCTGGGCGGCCTCGATGATCCGCCGGTGCAGCTCGACCGGGCGCAGCGTGCCGTCGGGACGGCCGTCCTCCAGGTTCACGCCCGCCACCCCGAGCGCGGCCAGGCTCGCGACCAGGTCCGACACTTCCTGCGGGTCGTCGCTGAAGCCGCCCTCGATGTCCACCGTGACCAGCACGCCGAGGTCCTTGACCGTCTCGGCGAGCTCGATCGTCTCGGCCCTGGTCGCGCCGGCGGCGTCCGGCTTGCCGTGCACGGCGGACACGCCGAGGCTGGTGGTGCCGATCGCGGGGAAGCCGTGCGCGGCCAGGATCGCGGCCGAGCCGTAGTCCCACGCGTTGGGCAGCAGCAGCGGGTCGCCCGGCTTGTGCAGGTCGTGGAAGTTCATCGGCGGGTCCCTTCGAGGAGCGCGTCGAGCACGCCGGCGGCCAGCGCGAGGGCGTGGGCGGGAGCGGGGCACGGGCGCAGGCCGTCCCCGAACGTCAGGTGGGGGGCGGGGCCCCGGGAGGCGTCGAAGCGGTCGGGGTCGGCGAACACCTCGGGATCGCGGTTGGCCGCGACCAGGTCGATCGTGACCTCCTCGCCGGTGCGGGTGTCGAGCCTGCGGCTGGCCTTCAGCGGCGGGTCCTGCCTGAGCGTCTCGCGCAGCACTGCCTCGGGGTCGTCGCCCGGCACGGCGTGGGTGAGCGCGTTCTCGATGAGCGCCTCGGTGGCGGCGTGGCCCTGGAGCAGCAGGGTGACGGCCGGCAGGTCGGTCAGGCCGAGCAGTTCGGCGACGGCGGCGTCGGCCTCCGGGCTCCCCTCGCCCGACAGGTAGCCGCTCGCGGCCGCGGGCACGGCCGAGGTGTCCGGGACGCCGAGCGCGGCCCCCAGCACGGCCGTCGGCACGCCGCGCCAGTCGCCGTCACGGTCGCCGTAACGGTCGAGCGTCGCGGCCCTGGCGGCCGTCCGCAGCTCGGCCGGGTCCAGGGCGGACAGGCGCTCGACGACCAGGCGGCGGCGTTCGGCGTGCGTCTCGCCGGTGCTGAAGCGCGACACGTGGGCCCGCAGCCAGGCGAGCGTCCCCGGCTCGCCGTCCTGCGGGACGGGCGGCGGCACGTACCGGCCGTCGGAGAGCACCGCCCGGGCTTCGGCGTGGTGGGTGATGAGCATGGGTCCACGCTAGGCCGCCGACCGTTCGACGGCGGACGAAGTGTGGCTGCGCATCCCCGTCACGCCGCCAGCCGCTGCGGGCTCTCGGGCTGCGCGGGCGCCCCGGTGGCCCGCGTGCCCTGCTCCCGTGCGGCGGCGCGGCCCGGTGCGCAGGCCAGCGCCATGGCGACGACGAGCACGATCTCGGCCAGCACCAGTCCCCGTTCGAGCAGCCCGTAGTACGCCTCGCCGCCGATCAGCGAGGAGGTGACGGCGGCCGGGTGGGCCGCCAGGTAAGCGACCAGCGTCAGCCCGGACGTCACGCTCAGGGCCTTGACCGCGCTCCAGCGCGCGGCCGCCGCCCGTCCCCTGGCCAGGGTCCAGCCGGCGACCGGCAGCGCGGTGAAGACCACGGCCGCCGACCAGCGGTGGATCTCCCCGCCGAGCGTGCTGACGTCCGACATGCCGGGATCGGTGGGGAAGATGGCGCTGAGCATCAGCCCGGCCGCCCCCGCCAGCAGCAGCACGCGGGTCGCGGCGGTCCGGCCCGGCTCCCGGGCGGCCAGCCCGTACGCCAGCGCCAGGCAGGCGGCGGCCAGCGCCAGCGTCCCAATCAGCACCGGCAGCATGCCGCCGGGGACGAGCGCGTAGTCGCTGATCAGCGGCTGCTCGGGCAGGGTCACCTGCGCGTAGCCGAGGGCGGCCACCGCCGCCACGGCTCCGGCCACGGGAGCGAGCACGGCACGCCAGGTCATCGTGTCACCTCGTCGTAGATCTGCTCGAAGCGGGCCAGCGACACCTGGTCGTCGTGGGTCAGCGCCAGCGCCCGGCTGGCGTTGCCCAGGCGGGCGCGCAGGTCGTCGTCGGTGAGGACGGCGGTCAGGTGCCTGGCCAGCGCGACCACGTCGCCCGGCTGGTAGAGGTAGCCGTTGCCGTTCACCAGGTGCGGCAGGGCCATCGCGTCGGCGGCCACGACGGGCAGGCCGGACGCCATGGCCTCCAGCGTGGCGATGCTCTGCAGCTCGGCGACGCCCGGCATGGCGAACACGTCGGCGGCGGCGAACGCCTGCGGCATGCTCTCGTCGGGCACGAACCCGACGAAGAACACCCGGTCGCCCACCCCGATGCGCTTGGCCAGCTTCTCCAGCTCCATCCGCTGGTTGCCGCGGCCCACGAACGCCACCTGCGCGTCGGTCTCGTTGAGCACGAGGGGCAGCGCGCGGATCAGCTCGTCGAGGTGCTTCTCCTCGTCCAGGCGGCCCACGAACAGGGCGGTCGGCCGGTCGGGCAGCGCGAACCGCCGGCGCGCCCACGACTTGGGCTCGGCGTGCGGGTGGAACCTGGCCAGGTCGATGCCGCACGAGACGGCCTCGACGTCGCGGGAGAAGCCCTGGTCGGACAGGAGCTTGGCGGCCAGCGGGGTCGGCGTGGTGATGTGGTCGGCGCGCTTGAAGACGCGGCTGAAGTCGCGCCAGGCCAGCCGGCCCGCCCTGGCCCGCAGCGCCTCGGGGACGTGCCCGAACTGGAAGAGGTTGTCGGGCATGAAGTGGTTGGTGGCCACGACCGGCACGCCGCGGCGCCGGGCGGCGGCGATGGCGGCCCGGCCGACCACGAAGTGGCCCTGGGTGTGCAGCACGTCCGGGTCGATGTCGGCCACCAGCCGGTCGAGCCTGGTCGGCACGGTGACCCGCATGGTCGGGTGCACCAGCAGCGGGGCCGAGCGCAGCCGGTGGACGATCACGCCGTCCACCACGTCGGCGCTGGCCGGGCCGGCCTCCGACTGGCACACCACGTGCACCTCGTTGCCGCGCGCGGCCAGGCCGGTGGCCAGGCGGTGGGTGAAGTAGGCGGCGCCGTTCACGTCGGGGGGATAGGTGTCGGTCGAGATCAGGACGCGGCGGGGACGTTCGGGGGCGGGTGCGAGCTGGGCGTGGTCGGTGACGTTGCGCAGGGGCATGGCCATGACGGTGACTCCGCTTTCACAAGGGGGGACGGCTGGGGGAGGGCCGATGGACGAACAGGGGGTTTCGGTCAGGGGAGAGGATCAGGCGAGGTCGTTGCGCGCCTCCAGCGGGGACGTCCGGGCCAGGGCGAACGTGCCCGCCGCGGTCAGGGCGGCGGCCGCGATCGGCGCGAGGCCGGACGGCAGCGGCTCGCCGAGCAGCAGCGCCCCGAAGGCCACCGCCGTGAGCGGGTCGGCGATCTGCAGCGAGGCGAAGGAGACGCCGAAGTGCCCGACGGCGTAGGCGCGTTGCAGCATCACCAGCGCCAGCAGCAGCGGCACCGGCAGGGCCAGCAGGTACCACCAGTTCCAGCCTCCGTCCACGAGCACGCGCATGAGCGTGGCGGTGGCGCCGTACAGGACGCCGGAGCCGGTGGCGAGCAGCGCGGCCCGGCCGGCGGGGGAGGCCGCCTTCGAGCCCGCCCACAGCAGCACCGCCGCGACGCCGGCCACGGCGAGCAGGGTGAGCACGCCCGTGGGCGCCAGGTACGTCGGCCCGTCGGACTCGGGCACCAGCAGCACCAGGCCGATCAGCCCGGCCGCGACCACGCCCGCCGCGGCCAGCTCCTTGCGGGAGGGCCGGCGGCCGTGCAGCGCGGCGGCGATGGGCAGCGCGAACAGCAGGCTGGCCACCCCCATCGGCTGCACCACGGTCAGCGGGCCGAGCCCGAGGGCGACGATGTGCAGGCCGCCGCCCGTCACGATGGAGACGCCGCCGAGCAGCCAGCGCGGCCTGCGCAGCAGGGCCAGCAGCGCGGGCTTCGCCGAGCCCGCCGCCTCGAACTGCTGCAGCGCGGCCCCGAGCGCGAAGAACAGCGAACCGACCAGCGCGATCGCCGCGGCCAGCACACTCATGCGCACTCCTTTCAGACGGATGGTTGCCGGACAGGGTCAAACGGACGTGTCCACCGGAAGACGTTCCGGGGAAGGCTGGGTGGCGCGCCGCTTCCTGGCCCACCGCACCAGCTCGACGAGCCCGGTGATCGACAGCGCGATCCCGAGCCCCAGCAGCAGGCCCTTGATCGGGTCGTTCTCGAAGGCCATGCCGCCGAAGAAGCCGATCAGCCCGGAGTACACCGCCCACGAGCTCGCCGCGATGGCGTCGAAGAACGTGAACGAGCGCAGCGGATGACCGACGGCGCCCATGGTCAGCGTCGTCGCGGTCCGCCCGCCGGGGATGTACCTGGCCACGACCAGCACCATTCCGCCCCGCTCGGCCAGCGCGCCGCGCGCCCAGACGAACGCCTTCTTGTCCCGCAGCCGCCTGGCCGACTTGTTGCCGATCAGGTACGACACGTGGTCGCCCACGAACGCGCCGAGCGCCGCGACCACGATCACCAGGGCCAGGTTGGTCTGGCCGGAGGCGGCGAACACCGCCGCGGTGATGACCGACGTCTCGGCGGGCACGACGGGGAAGAACCCGTCGAGCAGCGCGAGGGCGAACAGCGCCACGTACAGCCATGGCGATGACATCACCTGCTGGACGAGGTCGAGAATGGCGTGCGACATATGCGTGGACTCCGATCGTCAGGGCACTCACCAAGCCTGTCGGCGTGAGCGGACCGGGGACATCGGGGATGCCCCCGGTCGAACGCGGGCCCGTCCCCTAGGAGGGTCAGGGCCGCCTACCCCATGAAGGTAGAAATTCCGCAGGTCGTGGCACATCGGCCCATCGGCACGCGCCACCCCCTACTTTCGTCAGGGGCGGACGTGCGACTTCCGCGTGACACCCACGATCAAACCGGTTGCGCGCCCCGGAAACAGGAGAGGAGGTATCCGCCTTTCAGGTGGGGTTAGCCCCACCGTGATCACTGCACGAGGCCCCACCCTGACTTTCGTCAGGGGCGCCGCATGACCTTCGGGCGGGACCGGCCCCGCCGGGCGGCGGATACCGTCGGTGCGTGAACCGTCTGCGTCGTGAGAGCCGCCGTCAGGTCGTCCTCGACCTGCTGCTGTGGGCCGTGCTGGGCATCTTCGTGACCGCCATGGGCCCCGACCCGTTCGCCGATCCGGCCGGGTTCGCGTTGGTGACGCCGCCCAGGGTCGGGCTGGCCGCGCTGGCCGTGCTCGTGGGCCGGCCCTGGCCGCTGGCGGCGCTGGTGCTGCTGCTGCCGCTCGGCCCGTGGACCTTCACCGAGGGCTTCGCGACGGTGGACCTGACGTGGCTGCTGCCACGGCGCGACGTGAAGATCCTGCCGCTGCTCGCGACCTCGCCGTTCATCATCTGGTACGCCTACCTCACCGGCCGGCGCCTGACCCGGCTGTGGCCCGCGGGCGCCGTGTTCTGCCTGATCACGGCCATCGGCTGCGGGGTCGTGCTGCTCCAGGGCGGTGACCTGGCGCTGTGGGTGTCGATGGGCACCGGGCTCGTCGGCACGTACCTGGTGCCGTACCTGCTGGGGCTGCTCCGGCGGGGCGTGCTCCAGCAGCGGCGGCAGGCACGGCTGTCGGTCGAGGCGCAGGCGCGGCTGCGCGAGCGGGCCAGGATCGCCCGCGAGATGCACGACTCGCTCGGCCACGACCTGGCGCTGATCGCGGTGCGCGCCGGCGGGCTCGAAGTCGCCCCCGGGCTCGGCCCAGCCCAGGTCAAGGCGGCCGGCGAGCTGCGCATGGCGGCGGCCGACGCGACCGAGCGGCTGCGCCAGATCATCGGCCTGCTGCGCGAGGACGCCGAGGAGGCCCCGCTGTCCCCGGTGGGCGAGGACGTCGCCGAGCTGGTCGGCCGGGCCAGGGACTCCGGCATGTCGATCACCCTGGAGCTGGCGCCGGGGGCGTCGTCGGAGCTGGCGCACGCCGTCGTCCAGGAAGGGCTGACGAACGCGGCCAAGCACGCGCCGGGGGCGGCGGTCGCCGTGTCGGTCGCGCCGCACCGGGTGGTCGTGCGCAACGGCCCGCCGAGCTCGCGTCCCAGCGCCCGGCGCGGCGGGCTGGGCCTGGCGGGGCTGCGCGAGCGCGTACGGCTGGCCGGCGCCACGCTGACCGCGGGCCCGGACGGCGACGGCTTCCGCCTGGCCGTCGAGCTCCCCCGCGAGGGGGAGGCGGATCCCCGCCGGTCGGGAGGGGACCGGCCCGCCTGAGGCGCACGATCGTGGCATGACAGAACAGCGAGCGGGCATCGGCCGGCTCACCGCCGCGATCGTGGCGGTCGCCGCCACGCTGCCCTACCTCACGATCAAGACGCTCTGGCTGACCGGCGACCCCGTCGGCGTCTCCGACCCGGCGCTCATGGACAACGGGCAGATGCTGGGGATGAACGCGCTGACCTTCGCCATGGAGGCCGCCGGGCTGCTGCTGGCGCTGGCCTTCACCATGCGCTGGGGCATGCGGCTGCCCGCCTGGCTGGTGCTGCTGCCGCTGTGGGTGGGCACCGGCCTGCTGTCGGTGCTGGCCGTCACGACCCCGCTGATCCTGCTGATCGGCGGCCTGACGATCTTCAGCGGCGGCCCGATCCAGACCTGGGTCTACCTGGTCGTTTACGGCGGTTTCATCACCCTCGGCGTCGCCCTCATGACGGCCTTCGCCCTCTACGCCCGCGACCGCTGGCCCGCCGTCTTCGCCACCCCGGTCAGGCTGCCGTTCCCGAGCGCGACCAGATCGTTCCAGGAGGTGGTGGCGTGGGGCGCGCTCCTGGTGGCGACCGCCGTCGGGGCGCTGCGGGTCGTCATGGCGTTCGACGGGACCGTCCAGGCCGTGCAGAACGGGCTGAAGGCGCTGCTCGCGGTGGGCGGGGCGGCCGCGCTGGTGGTCCTGGTCAGGCGGCGCGGGAACGGCCCGTTCTGGCGGCCGCTGGCGCTGGCCTGGCTGGGGTCGGGCTCGTTGTTCGGCTGGGGGCTGTTCTCGATGATCGTCAGGTCCACGGGCGGCCCCCTGGCCTACGGCGGCACGGGCGTCGCGGACTTCGCCGAGCTGTTCGGCATGCTGACCGGGCTGGTGATGGGGATGTGTGGAGCGTTCCTGCTGGCCGAACGGTCAGGCGTGGGCCACGTGCAGCCTGGCCAGGACGCGCTTGAACGCCAGGATCGAGAAGGTGATCGCCAGCCCGCTGATCACGGCCACGGCTGAGGTGCGCAGCACCATGAACGCGCCGAGCGAGCCCTCCAGCTTCTCGTAGACGGCCAGGAAGATGCTCAGCGTCGAGTTGGCCAGCAGCACGAACGCCCACAGCAGGGTGATCCTGGCGAAGAACCTGCGCACCCGCTCGTGCTTGAGCACGGCCGACGGCAGGTGGATGTAGTCGAGGGTGAGCTTCTGCACCAGCGGCCGGTTGAGCCGGACGGAGGCCAGGAACACCATGCTGATGCAGATCGTGCCCAGCTCCGGCTGGATGAAGAACCACATCCAGGTGCCCGTCCAGAACGACACCAGGGCCCGCACCGTGACCGCGAACGCGGCCAGGAACATGGTGGCGGGCACCTTGATCCCTCTGACCAGCCGCCAGGCCACGCCGAGGTACACCCAGGAGACCGTGGCCACCAGGGCCCACTTGAAGCCCAGCACGACCATGGCGAGGTAGAACACCAGCAGGGGGGCGACCACGCCTTCGAGCAGGCGGGGGGCCGCCTGACGGGCGAGCGCGGTCAGACGGGGGAGTGCGACCGGATGGTGGTTCAAGGCTGCTCCGCAGATAGGCCGACGATCAGCGTCTACCCGGGCTTCGGGGGTCCAGGCTTGCCGGATGGACCGGTCGTCGTCACCGCCGGATGCGACTCCGCCCGGTGCGACCCCGAAGGCCGGTGGCCTACCGTACCGGAGCCCGGCGAGTAGGACTGCCGCTTTTGCCGCGTTCCATCTGTTCCATACGAAACCAGCTCACCCTTGAACCCGGCTTTCAGCCGAGTGACGCCGTGGCGAGCTTGGCGCCGAACCCGAGGAACAACGCGCCGACGCCCGAGGTCAGGCCCGCGCTCAGCTTCCTGTGCCGGCGGAACTGACCGGCCAGGAACGTGCCGGAGAAGATCAGCGTGGTGAGGTAGAGCACGCTGAAGATCTGGATCACCGCGCCCAGGATGAGGAACGACAACCAGGGGGCGCTGTACCCGGGGTCCACGAACGGGATGAAGAACGACAGGAAGAACAGGATCGCCTTCGGGTTCAGCAGGCTGATCGTCAGGGCCTTGCGGAACGGCCTGGCCTGCCGCACGGGGGCCGCCCCGGACTCGTCCGCCGCCGCCGGACGGGCCCGCCAGGCCCGTACCGCGCCGCGGATCATCTGGAAGCCCATCCAGGCCAGGTAGGCGGCGCCGGCGTACTTGACGACGGTGAACAGCACGGGCGTCGTGCGCAGCAGGGACGCGGCCCCGGCGGCGGCGAGCACCATCAGGACGGTGTCGCCGAGGAACACGCCCGCCGCGGCCCGGTAGCCCTGCCGGACGCCGTGCTGGGCGGCGAAGCTGAGGACGTACAGGGAGTTCGGGCCGGGGAGCAGCACGATGAAGAAGGCGCCGACGACGTAGGTCCAGATGTCCGTGATACCGAAGAACACGCTTAACGGTATCGCGTGATATGTGCCGATTCAGTCGGTCGGTGGCTGCACATTGCGGCGCTGATGCCTATTGACCCAGTAGGGATACTCGTGAATATCTGGTGTCATGGCTCTCTGGACCCCCGACCCCACGTTTTATCCTTCCCCGCGCGACGCCGTCGAGGCCCCCGTGGAGAAGCTGGCCTACGTCGCCGCCTTCGACCGGTCGGCGAACCGTCCGGACGCGCTGGCCGTGCTCGACACCGACCCCGCCTCGCCGGCCTACGGCACCGTGATCGGCTGGACCGACCTGCCCGGCACCGGCGACGAGCTGCACCACTTCGGCTGGAACGCCTGCAGCAGCGCCCTGTGCCCCAACGCGCCGCACCCGCACGTCGAGCGGCGCTACCTGGTCGTGCCCGGCCTGCGCTCCTCGCGCATCCACATCTACGACACCAAGGACCGGATCAGCCCCGAGCTGGTCAAGGTGATCGACGCCGAGTCGCTGGCCAGGCGGGCGGGCTACTCCCGCCCGCACACCGTCCACTGCGGTCCCGAGGGCCTGTACGTCTCGGCGCTCGGCGGCGCGGACGGCGCCGAGGGCCCCGGCGGCATCGCCGTGCTCGACCACACCTCCTTCGAGGTGCTCGGCCGGTGGGAGCTGGACCGCGGGCCGCAGTACCTCGCCTACGACTTCTGGTGGCACATCAACCACGACGTGCTGATCACCTCGGAGTGGGGCACGCCGTCCATGATCGAGGACGGCGTGGTCGGCGAGCTGCTGCTCGGCCGCAAGTACGGCCACAAGCTGCACTTCTGGGACCTGCGCAAGCGTCGGCACGTCCAGGAGGTGGACCTGGGCGACCAGCACCAGATGCCGCTGGAGCTGCGCCCCGCCCACGACCCCACCCGCCTGTACGGCTTCGTCGGCGTGGTCACCAGCGTCGAGGACCTGTCGGCCTCCGTCTGGCTGTGGTTCCACGAGGACGGCCGCTGGCAGGCGCGGAAGGTCATCAGCATCCCCGCAGAACCCGCCGACCCCGCCCTGCTGCCGCCCGTGCTGCAGCCGTTCGCCGCCGTGCCGCCGCTGGTCACCGACATCGCCCTCTCCGTGGACGACCAGCGCCTGTACGTCTCCTGCTGGGGCACCGGGGAGCTGAAGCAGTACGACGTGTCGGACCCGTACAAGCCGGTCGAGCTGGGATCCCTGCGGATCGGCGGCATCACCCGGCGCACCCCGCACCCCGCCGAGCCCGGCCTCCCGCTGCGCGGCGGCCCCCAGATGGTCGAGGTGAGCCGCGACGGCCGCCGCGTCTACCTCACCAACTCCCTCTACGGCTCCTGGGACGACCAGTTCTATCCTGAGGGCGTCGGAGCCTGGCTCGCCAAGGTCGACGCCGACTCCTTCACCTTCGACACCGCCTTCTTCCCCCACGGCGACGCCTTCCGCGGCCTGCGCCCCCACCAGGTGCGCCTCCAGGGCGGCGACGCCTCCTCCGACTCCTACTGCTACCCGTGACCATGCCCGCCACGATGCCCGCCATGAGCACCGCGACGGTCCTGCTGCTCGGAGCCTTCCATGGCCTGAACCCGGCCATGGGCTGGCTCTTCGCGGTGGCCCGCGGCCTGCAGGAGCGCAGCCGCGACCTGCTGCTCCAGTCGATCCCCGTGATCGCCCTGGGCCACCTGGCGTCGGTGGCCCTGGTCGCCCTGGTCGTGGCCGTCACCGGCTCCCTGGTGACGGGCGCGGCGCTGCCGGTGGTCGGCGGGCTGGTGCTGGTGGCGTTCGGGCTGTGGCGGCTGCTGTCCACCCGCCACTTCCGGTGGGTGGGCATGCGCCTGTCGCTCGCCCAGCTCGCCGGCTGGTCGTTCCTGATGTCGTCGGCCCACGGCGCCGGGCTCATGCTGCTGCCCGTACTCACCGGGCTGCGCGCGGAGGGCCACCCGGGGCACGCCGTCTCAGGAGGGCTGGCGGTGGCGGCCCTGCACACGCTGGCCATGTTCGTGGTGGCCGGTGTCGTGGCCCTGGTGGTCTACGAGGTGCTCGGCCTGACGATCCTGCGCCGCGCCTGGTTCAACGTGGACCGCATGTGGGCCGCCGCCCTGATCGCCGCCGGCCTCCTCACCCTCCTCCAGGCCTGACCGGAACACCTCGCTTAGCCGGTCGGCGTGAACGGCCCGGTCGATCCAGGTTTCGAGGACGGCGATGTCCGTGCAGGCGGTGACCCTCTCCCGCACGTCATCGGGCACCTCCACGCCTCGCCCGTCCAGCAACCACAAGAGCCTCCTGGCCATGGCCGCCGCTTCGCCTTCGGTGCGCAGCATCTCGGCGTACTCGGACCGGTAGCGGTACGTCATGGCCGCCCGTCAGCCCTGTTCCGGTTGCTCGTCGTCAATCCCGAAGATGTCGGAGAGGCTGGTGGCATGGACGGCCCTGTCGATCCAGGTGTCAATGACGGTGGTGTCGGTGCAGGCGAGAATGCGCTCACGCACGACGTCGGGGACCACTACGCCACGACGGTCGAGCAGCCGCAGCAGCGCTTTGGCTTCGCCTTCGGCGCGGCCTTTGGCTTCGCCTTCGGCGCGCAGCATCTGGGCGTACTCGGACTGGTAGCGGTAGGTCTTGGTCGCCATCAGGTCTCTCCAGATTCGTCGGGCGTCGGTGTTTCCGAGGCCTATTTCGGTTTGTTCGGCGATGTGTCCCGCGCTGGTGGTGTCGGTGGTGTCCAAGGCGTCTGCCAGGACTTCCAGTATGGCAGCGACCTCCTTGGAACGGGCGTGGGTCAGCGCCGAGAACATGGTGAGCACCACGTCGTTCACCGCCTCGGCGAGGTCGTCGATCACGGGGATGTTGTGCGGGCCCACGACGACCGCGCGGACGGACAGCGTCGGCCAGTCCGGCAGGCCGATCGTCTTCGGAAGGGCGGCCCAGGTGGCGGTCGCCTCGTCCTGGCAGATCACCAGCAGCGTCACGGGGCAGCCGAACTTGACGTGCACGTGGCTGATGTAGTGCGCCCAGGCGGCGGTCTTGCGGTCGTCGGGCTTGGACTGCGACTCGGTGATGACCGCGTGCTGTCCCTCCAGGGACGTGAACATCATGATCGTGTCGGCGCGCCGCTCGATCGGCTTGATCTCGGTCAGGTCGGTGTCCACCACCGCGACCTCGGTCGGTGACGGGAAGGGGATGTCGAGCACCTTGAAGACGCTCGTGCAGAGCTCTGGATTGTCACGGAAGACGCGGTGCAGCGCCTCGTGCTGGGAGGAGATCACGGGCGGAACGTTAGCGGCCGATGACGCTCTGTGTCCGCAAAAAAAGGACGGCAGGCGCGTGGAGGTGGAAAGAGTTCATCCCTGGGAGGAAACGGGCGGGAGAAAGATCTCTACCGGAGCATGTGCGCAGGCAGGGCAGGATGTGATGGATGCGGATATCCATCCTGGGGCCGTTGGAGGTCGAGGGCGACGGGGGAGCGGTCGTGGTCGGCGGTCTCCGGCTGCGGGCGCTGCTGGCCGTGCTGGCGCTCGAAGCGGGCCGTACGGTCACGGCGGAGCGGCTGATCGACGTGCTCTGGCCGCAGGAGCCGCCCGCCAACGCGGCCAACGCGCTGCAGACGCTGGTCAGACGGCTGCGGGCGGCGCTCAGGCCCGACGAGGTGATCGACAGTCGCCCCGGCGGGTACGCCCTCGCGCTCCCCGCCGAGCAGGTGGACGCGCTGGAGTTCCGGCGGCTGGCGGGCGAGGACGCGGACCGGGCACTGGCGTTGTGGCGTGGGGCGGCGCTGGCGGATCTCATGTCGGTCCCGTACCTGGCGGACGCGGCGACCGCGCTGGAGCTGGAGCGGCTGGCGGCGGTCGAGGCCAGGGCCGAGCGCCTGCTGGCGGCCGGGCGGCCGGTCGAGCTCGCCGCCGAGGTGACGGCGCATCCGTTGCGCGAGCGGCTGGTCGGGCTGGCCATGCGCGGGCTGGCCGCGTCCGGACGGCAGGCCGAGGCGCTGGAGCTGTTCGACCGCACCCGTCACCGGCTGGCCGACGAGCTGGGCGTCGATCCCGGCGCCGAGCTGCGGGCCGCGCACCTGGCCGTGTTGTCGGCGGAGCCGCCTCCGGTCGCGTGGCCCAGAAGCCGGCCGAAGGGCAACGTACGCAAGCCGCGCACCAGCTTCATCGGCCGGGAGGCCGAGCTCGGACGGCTCACCCGCCTGCTCCGCCACGACCGGCTAGTCACGCTCGTGGGCCCCGGCGGCGCCGGCAAGACCAGACTGGCGACCGAGGCCGCCCTCCAGCTGTCCACCGACCCCCGCACCGACGCGGCCCTCCAGCCCGCCACCGAACCGCGCACCGAGGCGGGCCTCCGGCCGGCCGCCGAACCCTCCACACCTCGGACGGCAGGCGAGCCCGGCGGTCGGCAGGGGGTCGTGGCGTGGATGGTGGAGCTGGGCTCGGTCAGTGACCCGGCCGGCGTGTCCGGAGCCGTGCTCGACGCGCTCGGCCTGCGCGACGACCGCCCCGGCTACCGCCCGCCCGAGGCGGCCAAGGACGTGGTCGAGCAGGTCGCCGAGGCGCTGGGCGAGCGGCCCGCGCTGGTCGTGCTGGACAACTGCGAGCACGTGGTGACGGCCGCGGCCGTGCTGGTCGAGAGGCTGCTCGACGAGTGCCCCGAGCTGCGCGTGCTGGCCACCAGCAGGGAGCCGCTCAACGTGCCGGGCGAGCGGCTGCTGCCCCTCCCGCCGCTCGAACCGCCGCCGGCGGGCGCCGGGCCCGCCGAGGCGGCGGCCTACCCGTCGGTGCGGCTGCTGGTCGACCGCGCGGCGGCGGCCCGGCCGTCGTTCGCCGTGGACGAGGGCAACGCGGCGGCCGTGGTCGCGCTCTGCCGCAGGCTCGACGGCATGCCGCTGGCCATCGAGCTGGCCGCCGCCCGGCTGCGCACGATGACCCCGCGCCAGCTCGCCGACCGGCTGGACGACAGGTTCAGGCTGCTCGACGGCGGCAGCCGTACCGCGCTGCCGCGCCAGCAGACGCTGCGGGCGGTCGTGGAGTGGAGCTGGGACCTGCTCGACGAGCGGGAACGCGTGCTGGCCAGGCGGTTCGGCGTGTTCGCCGGCGGCGCGTCCCTGGAGGCCGTCGAGGAGGTGTGCGGCGGCACGGCCGACGTCCTCGGCGCGCTGGCCGACAAGTCCCTGGTGCGCCTGTCGCCCGAAGGCCGCTACTCGATGCTGGAGACCATCCGCGCCTACGCCCTGGAACGCCTGGCCGAGGCGGACGAGACCGCCGAGTACCGCGACCGGCACGCCCGCCACCTGCTCGACCTGGCCGAACGCGCGGTGCCCGAGCTGCGCACCGCCACCCAGGTGGAGTGGATCGAACGGCTGGCGGCGGAACGCGACGACTTCGCGGCGGCGCTGCGCTGGCTGATCGACCGTCGGGACGCCGGGCCCGCGCTGCGGCTGTGCGGGGCGCTCAACTGGTACTGGTGGATGTGCGGCTACCGCCGCGAGAGCGCGGCCTGGGCCAGGCAGGCGCTCGACCTGGCCGGGGACACGCCGCCGCCGGGGCTCGCGGAGGCGTACACGTCCTGCATGTTCGCCTACGGCGTCGACGTGTTCGGGACGATCAGCAACGACCGCGCGGCCATGCTGGAGCTGTCGGCCCGGATGGAGGAGCTGGTGGAGCGGGCGGTCCGGGAGGGGCCGGTGCACCCGCTGCTACTGATCAGCAGGGTCGTCATGGCCGCGGCGGCCGGGCAGGACGAGCGGGCGGCCGCGCTGATCGGCGACTACGCCGGCAGCGACGACCTGTGGTTGTCGTCCGCCGCCCTGATGATCGGCGGCCGGATGCGGCCGGGGGGAGAGCGGGAGCGGGAGCTGGAACGGGCGGTCGAGGGGTTCCGGCGGCTCGGCGACCGCTGGGGGCTGAGCGAGGCGCTGCTGGGCCTGGCCGACCTGCGGGCCGAGCGCGGCGCAGGCGCCGACGACCTGATCGCCGAGACCAGGTCGCTGACCAGCGAATGGATCAGCGACGACGAGTCGATCTCCACCCTGATCCGGCTCGCCCAGCTCCGCCTGCGGGTGGACGACCTGGACGGCGCGGGCGCCGACCTCGCCATGGCCAGGTCCCGGGTGGGCGAGGAGACGTCGCCGTGGACGCTGGTGCTGCTGGGCCTGGGGGAGGCCGCGTACCAGGAGCGGCGCGGCGACCTGGCCGGCAGCCTGGCGATCTACCGGGACATGGACGGCGTCGTGGCCGCGGCTCCCCGGGTGCCGCAGATCACGGCGGTGTACCTGACCTCCTACGGCCGGGCCCTGGCCCGCGCCGGCGACCTGGACGCCGCGCTGGCCCGGCACCGCCAGGCGCTCGACGTCCTCGGCGACGTCAGCCCGGACCGGCCGCTGCTGTCGATGACGCTGGCCGGGTTCGCGCTGGCGGCGCAGGCCGCGGGCGACCAGGAACGGGCGGCGGTGCTGTTCGGCGGGGCGTCGGCGGTCGTCCCCCAGGACACCTCGCCCGACACCGCGGAGGGACACGCGGCGGCCAGGAAGGCGCTCGGCGACGAGCTCTTCGCCCGCCGTTTCGCCGAGGGCGCCGCCCTGCCGCCGGACGAGCTCTACGCGATGGCCCGCAGCACCACGTAGGAGGGCGCGGTCACCGCACTTTCCGGTTGTAGGCACGAAGGGCGAAGGGGGCGAAGAGGGCGAGCAGCGCGGCGGCCCAGCCGAGCGTGATCCACACGTCGGACGCCGCCAGGCCGCCCACCAGCAGCCCGCGCAGCGCGCCGGCCAGGTGCGAGACCGGGTTGACGCCCATCCACCAGGTCAGCCAGCCCGGCAGGTCGGTGGCGGGGATGAAGGCGCTGCTGCCGAACGTGAGCGGCAGCAGCACGGCGGTCGCGATGCCCTGCATCGAGGCGACCGACTTGGCCACCAGCCCGATCCAGGCCGACCCCCAGCTCAGCGCCGTCACCATGAGCAGCACCAGGCCGATCCCGGCCAGCGCGCTCAGCGGATCGGTCCGCACGCGGAAGCCGACGGCGTACCCCACGGCCAGCGACATGGCGATGGTGATCAGCAGGGTCAGCAGGTCGGCCATGATGCGCCCGGCCAGCGGCGCCGACCTGGCGATCGGCATGGTCCTGAACCGGTCGAACACGCCGTTGCCGATGTCGGTGGCCAGGTTCATGCCCGTCGTGATCGTCGCCATCAGCGCGACCTGGACGAGCACGCCGGGCAGCATGTACGACACCGCCCCCGCCCGGTCGCCGCCGGCCGCCCCGCCGAACAGGTAGACGAAGATGACGATCATGAAGACGGGCTGGAGCAGCAGCCCAGCGAGCTGGCCGGGGTTGTTCTTCAACGGGATCAGGCTGCGCCAGGCGAGCGTCAGCCCTTGGGAGAGCGCGGTGGTCATGAGCTTGCTCCGGTGAGTGTGCGGAAGACGTCGTCGAGGGAGGGCAGGCGCAGGGCGTGCTCGGCCAGCACGATCCCGGCGTCGTCCAGCCGCCTCAGCAGGTCGGGCGGCGCGGCCAGGTCGTGCACGGGCACGCTGAGCAGCCCGTCCACGGCCGTGGCGCCGAGGATCGAGCCGGCCTTCTCCAGGTCGGCGGCGTGCAGCGGCCGGACGTCCAGCCGGTGGCCGCCGGCCAGCGACTTGAGCTCGGCCGGCGTGCCGCTCGCCGCCACCCGGCCGCGGTCGATGACCAGCAGGTCGTCGGCGAGCTGGTCGGCCTCCTCCAGGTACTGGGTGGTCAGCAGGACCGTCACCCCGTCCGCGACCAGCTCCCTGACCACGTCCCACAGCTCGCCGCGGGCCCGCGGGTCGAGGCCGGTCGTCGGCTCGTCGAGGAACAGGATCCGGGGCCGGCTGACCAGGCTGACCGCCAGGTCCAGCCGGCGGCGCATGCCGCCCGAGTAGCCGGCCGCCGCCCGGCCCGCCGCCTCCTCCAGGCCGAACCTGGCCAGCAGCTCGGCGGCCCTGGCCCTGGCGGCCGCCCTGGACAGGCCGAGCAGGCGGCCGACGAGCACGAGGTTCTGGGTGCCGGTCAGCTTCTCGTCGACCGAGGCGTACTGGCCGGTCAGGCCGATCAGCTCGCGGACCCGGCGGGCCTGGGTGACGACGTCGTGCCCGCCGACCGTGGCGTGGCCGGCGTCGGGGGCGGCGAGGGTGGCCAGGATGCGGACGGCGGTGGTCTTGCCCGCGCCGTTGGGGCCGAGCACGCCGAGCACGGTGCCGGTCCTGACCCGCAGGCCGACGCCGTCCAGCGCGGTCTTGTCGCCGTACCGCTTGACGAGCCCTTCCGCTTCGATCGCGTATGTCATGCCCCCACGGTCGCGGAGGGCGCTGGCAGCGGCCTGGCACCTACCTGTCAGCCGCCGCCAGCGGCAGCACCCGGTGCGGCACGACGGTCGACAGCGCGATGACGGTGGTGCTCCGGCGCACGCCGGGGATCGTCAGCATCCGGTCGATCACCTGCTGCACGTGCTCGTTGTCGCGGCCCGCGACGCGGCACCAGACGTCGCCAGGACCGGTCACGATGCAGGCTTCGAGCAGCTCGGGGATGGACTCCAGGGTTCTGGAGATGTGCTCGCGGGCGGCCTGCTCGACCTCCAGGGTGGTGAACGCCTGCACCGGGTAGCCGAGCGCGGCGGGGGACAGGTTCGGGCCGTAGTCGATGATCACACCGTCCGCGGCCATCCGGTCCAGCCGGGCCTGTACGGTCCCCCGCGCCACCCCGAGCAGCCGGGCGATCTCCAGCAGCCCGCTGCGCGGTCGGTCGGCGACCAGGCGCAGGACGCGCAGGTCCAGATTGTCGAGCCCGCGGCGACGTGCCGGCATATTCGCCTCCCAAAAGCCGATTCGGCTGTCAGATCGGCAGCATACGGCGCGCGGTGTTGTCAGACCCGCCGGTCGTGCCGAGACTGCGGATCTTATGGAGCACCAGTTTCCGTTCGTCCCCTACCGGCCCGAACGTTACGACGCCGACGAGATGATCAAGCGCGGGGAGGAGTTCCACGCGCTGGCCGACCGGCGGCGCAGCGTGCGCTTCTTCAGCGACGAGCCGGTGCCGTACCGGTGCGTCGAGCTGGCCGTGCGGGCGGCCAACACCGCGCCGTCGGGCGCGCACCAGCAGCCGTGGAAGTTCGTGGTGATCGGCGACCCGGAGGTCAAGCGGCGCATCCGCGAGGCCGCCGAGGAGGAGGAACGCCGCAACTACGAGGGCGGCAGGCTGCCGCAGGAGTGGCGCGAGGCGCTGGCCCCGCTGGAGACGACCTCCGACAAGGGCTACCTGGAGGTCGTGCCGTGGCTGGTGGTGTGCTTCGCCGAGAAGTACGGCGTGCGCCCCGGCGGCCGCAAGGTCAAGCACTACTACGTCAACGAGAGCGTGGGCATCGCCTGCGGCCTGTTCATCACCGCCCTGCACGCCATGGGCCTGTCCACGCTCACCCACACCCCCAACCCGATGGCCTTCCTCAGCGAGATCTGCGAACGCCCCGCCAACGAGCGGCCCTACATCCTGTTCCCCGTCGGGTACGCCGCCCCCGACGCCGAGGTGCCTGACCTCGCCAGGAAACCGCTGGACGAGGCCCTGATCCGGTTCGACGGAAAATTGGGCCTTTCCTAGGGCACCCATCGTCTTCACTCTCAGTTCAGGCGCGGGTCAAACCCCCCAGTCCCGCGCGGGCGAGGAGGACGAGGTGAAACGCCGATTACTCATCCTGCTGGCGGTCCTGGGCATGGTCAGCCTGACCGGCATGACCGGCGCCGGGGCCGGCGCGGAACCACCGGCGAACAAGCAGTACCGGGTCTCCGGCCCGGCCGACGCGCGGCAGCGCAGCGCCGTGGCGGCGACGGGCGCCGCCATCGAGGACGTGCAGGCGGACTCGGTGCTGGTCACCGCCACGGGAGCGGAGATCGCGGCCATCAGGCGGCTCGGCTACCGGGTGACGGAGGCCCCGCGCCCGGCGCCGCCGGACGCCGTCGGGACGTTCGACTTCCCGCCGTCGGACTCCGGCTACCACAACTACGCGGAGATGACGGCGGAGATCAACACCCTGGTCGCGGCCCATCCGGGGATCATGAGCCAGAGCACGTTCGGCACCTCGTACGAGGGCCGGCCGATGCGCCTGGTCAAGATCAGCGACAACGTGGGCACGGACGAGGCCGAGCCCGAGGTGCTGTTCACCGCCCACCAGCACGCCCGCGAGCACCTCACGGTCGAGATGGCGCTGTACATCATGCACCTGCTGACCGACAACTACGGCACCGACGCCAGGATCACGAACCTGGTCAACACCCGTGAGATCTGGATCATGCCGGACCTCAACCCGGACGGCGGCGAGTACGACATCGCCAGCGGCACCTACCGTTCCTGGCGCAAGAACCGGCAGCCGAACTCCGGCTCCTCGGCGGTCGGCACCGACCTCAACCGCAACTGGGCCTACCAGTGGGGCTGCTGCGGCGGCTCCTCGGGCTCGACCTCCAGCGAGACCTACCGCGGCGCGAGCGCCGAGTCGGCCCCCGAGGTCAAGGCGGCGGCCGACTGGGTGCGCAGCCGGGTCGTCGGCGGCGTGCAGCAGATCAGGACGAACCTCGACTGGCACACCTACAGCGAGCTGGTCCTGTGGCCCTATGGCTACACCTACAACGACACCGCCCCCGGCCTGACCCAGGACGACCGGGACGCCCACGCCACCCTCGGCCAGAACATGGCCGGCACCAACGGCTACACGCCCGAGCAGTCCAGCGACCTCTACATCACCGACGGCACGATCGACGACTGGATGTGGGGCCAGTACAAGATCTTCAGCTTCACGTTCGAGATGTACCCGGTCGGGGCGAGCCCCGGCTTCTACCCGCCGGACGAGCAGATCGTCCCGCAGACCACCCGCAACAAGGAGGCCGTGCTGCGCTTCCTGGAGTACTCCGACTGCGTCTACCGGATCATCGGCAAGGAGTCCCAGTACTGCGGCACCGGCACGCCGCCGGTGACGGTCTGGTCCGACACGTTCGAGACGGCGACCGGCTGGACGGCGAACCCGTCCGGCACCGACACCGCCACCACGGGCGCGTGGGAGCGCGGCGACCCCGAGGCGACCACCTCCTCGGGCGCCAAGCAGCTCGGCACCACGGTCAGCGGCACGAACGACCTGGTGACCGGCCGCCTGGCGGGCGCCGCGGCCGGTGACTACGACCTCGACGGCGGCGTCAGCTCGATCCAGTCGCCGCCGATCACGCTGCCCTCGACGGGCACGCTGAGCCTGTCGCTGTCGTGGTACCTGGCGCACGGCTCCAACGCCTCCAGCGCGGACTACTTCCGGGTCCGCGTGGTCGGCGGCACCACGACCACCGTGTTCCAGCAGGCCGGCGCGGCCACGAACCGCAACGGCGCCTGGGCCGTGGCGACGGCCGACCTGACCGCCTACGCGGGCCAGACGGTCCGCATCCTCATCGACGCGGCCGACGCCTCCGGGGCCTCCCTGGTGGAGGCGGGCGTGGACGACGTCAAGATCACCCAGCAGCCCTGACCCGACCACCGCGCCCCCTCGTCCGGACCCCGGTCCGGATGAGGGGGCGCTGCCGTTGCCGCCGGCACCCCGCGTTTCGGCACGTCACGGGCCGTCACGTGATTGGGTCTTGTAAGCACAGGGTGTCAAGGCTACGATCGCGGCAACTCTTAGGAAACTTTCCTAAAAGAAATCATGGATCGGATGGCCCATGACTCGCTCGCCGCCCGCATGACTCGCTGCTGAGCTGCGGAGACATCCGCCCGAACGACCCCTTCTTCCACGCCCCCGGTGCTGCGGGCGTGCACACCCCCCACCTCTTCCCAGCCGCTGGAGCGGTCACGCGGCCCGGCCGGACGCACCGGCCCTGACTGCCGCTGCAAGCTCCGTGCGCGCCTGCCTTTCCACCGGCCTGCGCCGACACCCCCCGAAAAGGCCCGTGTCTCACCTCCACGGGCCCGTGCCGTACGGCTTGCGCTCTCACCCCCCGGTGCAAGCCGTACGGCACGCCAGAAGAACGGAAATCGACAGTGAGATTTCGCGCGATCTTCTTAGCGCTCGCGACCCTCGCACTGAGTCTCCTGGCCCTGCCCGCCCACGCCGCCGCCGCCACCGCGACCTTCGTCAAGGTCGCCGACTGGGGGTCCGGCTTCGAGGGCAAGGTCACCGTCGTCAACGGCACCACCGCCCCCCTGGCCTGGAACGTGCAGTTCGACGTGCCGGCCGGGTTCTCCATCCCGTCCGCCTGGGACGCGGTCCTGACCAGGAGCGGCCAGCACTACACGTTCACCGCGCCGAGCTGGGCGGGACCGCTGGCGGCCGGGGCGAGCACGAGCTTCGGCTTCAACGGCGCCCCCGGCAACTTCCCCGGCATCACCGGCTGCACGCTGAACGGCTCCTCCTGCGGCGGCACGACCGTCGAGGTCCCCGGCAAGCCCGGCACGGCCACCGCGACCAGCACCGACACCAGCATCGCCCTGTCCTGGGGCGCCTCCACGGGCACGGTGACCGGCTACCGCGTCTACGAAGGCGGCGCCGTCAAGGCCACCGTCACCGGCACCACGGCGACGATCTCCGGCCTCGGGACCTGCCAGAGCCACACCTACACCGTCAAGGCGTACAACTCGGCGGGCGAGTCGGCCGCCGGCGACGCCGTGACCGCGACCACCACGGGCTGCGGCACCGGCGTGCCCGGCAAGGCCGGCCCGATCACCGTGACCGGCACGTCCCAGACCGGCGCCACGGCCACCTGGCCGGCGGTCGCCGGAGCCACCGGTTACCAGGTCCGGCTCAACGGCTCCCAGGTGGCGACTGTCACCGGCACCTCCTACACCCTCACCGGCCTGACCGCCTGCACCTCGTACTCGCTGACGGTCACCGCGTCGAACGCCACCGGCGACGGGCCGCCCAGCGACGCCGCGACCTTCACCACCCCGGGCTGCACCACCGACCCGCTGCCCAAGCACTTCCTGACCGGCTACTGGCACAACTTCGTCAACGCCGCGACCGAGCTCAAGCTGTCGGCCGTGCCCAACGAGTACGACGTCGTCGCCGTCGCCTTCGGCGAGGCCACCTCCACCGCGGGCGAGGTCGTCTTCTCGGTCGACCCGGGCCTTTCCACCGCGCTCGGCGGCTACACCGACGCCCAGTTCAAGGCCGACGTGCAGGCCCTGCACCAGCGCGGCAAGAAGGTCATCCTGTCGGTCGGCGGCGAGGCCGGCCGCGTGCAGGTCTCCAGCGGCGCGGCCGCCACGAAGTTCGCCGACACGGTGTACGCGCTGATGCAGAGCTACGGTTTCGACGGCGTGGACATCGACCTGGAGAACGGCCTCAACGCCACCTACATGGGCCAGGCCCTGCGGTCGCTGCGCGCGAAGGCCGGCAGCGGACTGATCATCATGATGGCCCCGCAGACCATCGACATGCAGTCGACCGGGATGGAGTACTTCAAGCTCGCCCTGAACATCAAGGACATCCTCACGGTCGTCAACATGCAGTACTACAACTCGGGCTCCATGCTCGGCTGCGACCAGTCCGCGGCGTACTCGCAGGGGACGGTCAACTTCATGACCGCCCTGGCCTGCATCCAGCTGGAGAACGGCCTGCGCCCCGACCAGGTGGCACTGGGCCTGCCGGCCGGGCCCGGGGCCGCGGGCGGCGGCGTCGTCTCGCCCTCCCTCGTCAACCAGGCGCTCGACTGCCTGGCCAAGCGCACCAGTTGCGGATCCTTCGTGCCGCCGCGCGCCTACCCGGACATCCGGGGCGCGATGACCTGGTCCATCAACTGGGACGCCAGCAACAACTGGTCCTTCTCCAAGACCGTCAAGCCGCACCTTCAGGGAATGCCATGAGATTACGTAGCAGACTGATCAGCTCGGTGGCCGGCCTGGCCATCGCCCTCACCGGGGCCGGCCTGGCCACGGGCGTCCCCACCGCCTACGGCGCCGCCGCCCAGCAGCAGCTGGCCGCCGCCTGGGCGCCGTGGACCGCCTACGCCACCGGCGCCGCCGTCACCTACAACGGCGTGGACTACGTGGCCCTCCAGGGTCACACCTCCCAGCCCGGCTGGGAGCCGCCGAACGTGCCCGCGCTGTGGAAGCAGGGCAGCGGCGGAGGCGACCCCACCCCGCCGTCGGTGCCCGGCAACCTGCGCTCGACCACCGTCACCGCCACCAGCGCCGGCCTGGCCTGGGACGCCTCCACCGACAACGTCGGCGTGACCGGCTACAACGTCTACCGCGGCGGCACCCAGGTCGGCACCGCGACTGGCACGACGTACACCGACAACGGGCTGACGGCCTCGACCACCTACAGCTACACCGTCCGGGCCCGCGACGCCGCGGGGAACCTGTCCGGCGTCAGCAACGCGCTCAGCGTCACCACCCCCGGCGGCACCGGCGCGCCCGGCCAGCCCGGCACGGTCACCACGACCGTGACCGACACCAGCATCGCGCTGTCGTGGGGCGCCTCCTCCGGCACGGTGACCGGGTACCGCGTCTACGAGGGCGCGACCCAGAAGGCCGAGGTCACCGGGACCAGCACGACGATCTCCGGGCTGAGCGCGTGCCAGAGCCACACCTACACCGTCAAGGCGTACAACTCGGTGGGCGAGTCGGCCGGGCGTGACGTCTCGGCGACCACGACCGGCTGCCCGACCGGCGGCAAGATGCCCGGCGCCCCCTACCTCTACACCGGCTGGGGCGACCCGCCCTCTCCCACCACGGTGATGAGCGCGACCGGCATCAAGTCGTTCACGATGGCCTTCATCCTGGCCAGCAACGGCTGCAACCCGGCCTGGGACGGGCAGCGCCCGCTGACCGGCGGCCAGGACGCGCAGGCCATCTCGGCCATCAAGGCGGCCGGCGGCAGCGTGCAGGTGTCCTTCGGCGGCTGGCAGGGCAACAAGCTCGGCCCGAACTGCTCCACGCCCGAACTGTTCGCCGGCGCGGTGCAGAAGGTCATCAACGCCGTCGGCCCGGCCGTGGTGGACTTCGACATCGAGAACACCGACGAGTTCGAGAACCTGACCGTCCAGGACCGCATCCTGAACGCCCTCAAGATCGTCAAGGCGGCCAACCCGAACGTCAAGATCGCCGTGACCTTCGGCACCGCGACCACCGGCCCGACCTACTACGGCACCCGCCTGATCAACCGCGCCAAGGAACTGGCGGTGCCGATCGACAACTACACGATCATGCCGTTCGACTTCGGCGGCGGCGCCAACATGTACCAGAACACCGTCAACGCGGCCGAAGGGCTCAAGAACGCCCTGAAGACCGCCCAGGGCTGGACCGACGCCCAGGCGTACGCCCACATGGGCATCTCCGGCATGAACGGCCTGTCCGACCAGCAGGAGCTCACCAACCAGAGCACCTGGACCCAGATCCGCGACTACGCCAACTCCCACGGCCTGACCAGGCTCGCCTTCTGGTCGGTCAACCGCGACCGCCCCTGCCCCGGCGGCGGCGTCGCGGAGAACTGCAGCGGCATCGCCCAGGACAACTGGGAGTTCACCAAGATCACCGCTGGCTTCTGACCCGCTGAGGCGGCCCGCCACCCCCCGGTGGCGGGCCGCACCGGCGCGCGGTCCGCACCCCCCGAAAGGACCCGCATGAGACCCCGCACGAGACTGCGCGGACTGGCGGCCACGGCCCTGGCCGCACTGGGACTCACCGTCCTGCACGCCACCCCGGCCGCCGCCGCGAACATCGTGTCCAACCCCGGCTTCGAGTCCGGCCTGAGCGGCTGGACCTGCCCGGCCGGCGCGCAGGCCGTCACCACCCCCGCGCACGGCGGCACGCAGGCGCTCCAGGCCACCCCGCCGGGCTCCGACCTGGCCCGCTGCCAGCAGACCGTCACGGTCAAGCCCGGCACCGCCTACCAGCTCTCGGCCTGGGCCCAGGGCTCCTACGTCTTCCTCGGCGCGACCGGCGCCGGCGTCAACGCCAGCACGTGGGGCGCCCCCGGCAACCAGTGGGGCCAGCTCAGGACCTCCTTCACCACCGGAGCGGGCACCACCTCCGTGACCGTGTACGTCAGCGGCTGGTACGGCCAGAGCGCCTACACCGCCGACGACATCGTCCTCGACGGCCCCGGCGGCCCGCCCGACACGCAGGCGCCGACCGTCCCCGGCGGCGTGGCCGTCGGCGGCCCCACCGGCACCTCCCTGACGGTGACCTGGTCGCCCTCCACCGACGACTCCGGCTCGATCGCCCGCTACGAGGTCTCCAGGGACGACGCCGCCCCCGTCGCCGTCCCCACGACCAGCCACACCGCGACCGGCCTCACCCCCGACACCTCCTACGCCTTCCGCGTGCGGGCCTGCGACGCCGCCGGCAACTGCTCGGCCTACTCGCCCCCGGTCAGCGGCCGCACCACCAAGGACACCGTCCCGCCCGCCGGCGACATCCGCTACGCCCCCTACATCGACATCACGATGACCAGCCCGTCCCTGGTGGGCGCGGCGGCCGCGACCGGCGTGAAGAACTACACGCTGGCGTTCGTCCTCGGCGACAGCAGCGGCTGCAACCCGGCCTGGGGCGGCACGATCCCGCTCGCCGACACCCGGATCGTCAACGACGTCAAGGCCCTCCAGGCCCAGGGCGGCCAGGTGGTCGTGGCCAGCGGCGGCGCGGTCGGACCGTACCTGGAGCACGCCTGCGGCACCTCGGCGGCGCTGCTGGCCGCCTACAAGAAGGTGCTCGACACCGTCGGCACCAACCACCTGGACGTCGACGTCGAGGCGAGCATCGACGCGAACAAGGTCAACACCGCGCTCAAGCAGCTCCAGACCGAACGCGGCACGGTGATCAGCTACACGCTGCGCGTGCAGGGCCAGGACTACGGCGTGGACCCGTTCTCGCTGCAGATCCTCCAGGACGCCGCCGCCAAGGGCCTCGACGTGATCGTCAACCCCATGCTGATGAACTTCGGCTACACCGACAACTGGGGCGACGCGATGACCGCCGCCGCCCAGGCCACGCTCGGCCAGATGAAGGGCGTCTGGCCGGCCAGGAGCGACGCCCAGCTCAGGCGCGCGCTCGGCGTCACCCCCATGATCGGCAAGAACGACACCGGCATGACCACCACCCAGGCCGACGCCCGCAAGCTCCTGACCTGGGCCAACAGCAACCACATCGGATTCGTCGGCTTCTGGTCGGCCGCCCGCGACAACGGCGGCTGCCCCAACGGCCAGGTCTCCCCGACCTGCAGCGGGATCTCCCAGTCCAGCTACGAGTTCACGAACATCTTCAAGGGGTTCACCGGATGAGCGGCATCTTCAGGTGGCGCACCGCCGTCGCGGCGGTCGCGCTCGCCCTCGGCACGGCGGGCCTGACCGCCACCCCCGCCCTGGCGGCCAACATCGCCGTCAACCCCGGCTTCGAGGACGGGCTGACCGGCTGGACCTGCAGCGCCTCCGCCGGGGCCGCGGTCGTCACCTCGCCCGTCCACGGCGGGACGAAGGCGCTCAAGGCCACCCCGGCGGGGGCCGACCTCGCCCGCTGCCAGCAGCAGATCAAGGTGCAGCCGTCGTCGTCGTACACGCTGTCGGCCTGGGTGCAGGGCGGCTACGTCTTCCTCGGCGCGACCGGCACCGGCGGCACCGACCCCCAGACGTGGGGCTCGCCCGGCTCGGCCTGGACGCAGCTGCGCACCACGTTCACCACCGGCGCCGCCACCACGTCCGTGACCGTCTACCTCAACTCCTGGTACGGCCAGAGCGCCTACCTCGCCGACGACGTCGTCCTGGACGGCGCGCCCGGCGGCGGAGGCGGCGGCGACACCCAGGCTCCCACCGTCCCCGGCAACCTGACCGTGGGCGGCGCGACGAGCAGCTCGCTCACCGCCACCTGGTCGGCCGCCACCGACAACGTCGGCGTGGACCGGTACGAGGTCTCCCGCGACGGCGGCGCCCCGGTCGCGGTGACCGCCACCAGCCACACCGCCACCGGCCTGGCCGCCTCCACCTCCTACCGCTTCAAGGTCCGCGCCTGCGACGCCGCAGGCAACTGCTCGCCCTACACCGCCGAGGCCACCGGCACCACGACCGCCGGCGGCGGCGGGGGAGGCGGCCTGCCCAAGCGCGTCCTGGTCGGCTACCTGCACGCCTCCTTCGCCAACGGCTCCGGCTACATCCGCATGGCCGACGTGCCCGCCGAATGGGACGTCATCAACCTCGCCTTCGGCGAGCCCACCTCGGTCACCTCCGGCGACATCCGCTTCCGCCAGTGCCCGGCCGCCGAGTGCCCGAACGTCGAACCCGAGGCGGACTTCGTCGCCGCCATCAAGGCCAAGCAGGCCCAGGGCAAGAAGGTGCTGATCTCCATCGGCGGGCAGAACGGCCAGGTGCAGCTCACCACCACGGCCGCCAGGGACAAGTTCGTCGAGTCGGTCGCGGCCATCATCGACAGGTACGGCCTGGACGGCCTCGACGTGGACTTCGAGGGCCACTCCCTCTACCTCAACCAGGGCGACACGAACCTGGCCAACCCCACCACGCCCGTCGTCGTCAACCTGATCTCCGCGCTGCGCGCGCTCAAGAGCCGCTACGGCGCCAAGTTCGTGCTCACCATGGCGCCCGAGACGTTCTTCGTGCAGCTCGGCTACCAGTTCTACGGCCCCGGCCCGAACGGCTCGGCCGACAGCAGGGCCGCCTCCTACCTGCCGGTCATCCACGCCCTGCGCGACGACCTGACCCTGCTGCACGTGCAGGACTACAACTCCGGCCCGATCACCGGCCTGGACAACCAGTACCACACGATGGGCGGCCACGACTTCCACGTCGCCATGACGGACATGCTGCTGGCCGGCTTCCCGATCATGGGCAACCCGAACAACGTGTTCCCGCCGCTGCGCCAGGACCAGGTGGCCATCGGACTGCCCGCCTCGCCCAACGCGGGCAACGGGTTCACCACCGTCGCCGAGGTCCAGAAGGCGTTCGACTGCCTGGCCAAGGGCAGCAACTGCGGGACCTACAAGCCCCGCGGCGTCTACCCGAACCTGCGCGGCCTGATGACCTGGTCGATCAACTGGGACAGGTACAACGCCTTCGAGTTCTCAAGGAGCCACCGGGCCTACCTCAACGGCCTGTGAACGGCCGGACAAGCTGGGTGGGCTTGAGCGGCACCCCCAACCCCGGCGGACGGTAGGTCGGCAGCGCCTCGCCGTACTCGTGCATCCAGGCGTGGTCGACCATCAGGCGCATGCGCCCGTCCGCCGGCGTGCCGTCCGGGTCCGCCCGGGACGTCCGCCCGGCCAGCCGGGCCACCGCCTCGGCCACCAGGCCCGCGTCCGGCGGCGCCAGGTCGCACTGCTCGTCGGGGCCGATGAGCAGGTCGACCTCCGGCGGCAGCGGGTAGATCGGCCGGGGGATGGCCAGCACGCGCGGCGAGGGAGCCATCGGCCACCCGTCGCGCACCGCCTCCAGCAGCACCGACCGCGACGTGCGGCGCGCGAACAGGCCCTCGCACAGGGCCCAGCTCAGCGCGCCCACGTCGGCGCGGTCCTCACCGCAGGCGTGCAGGCACAGGTACGGCACCAGCGGGATCCCCGCGCCGCCCGCCGGCTGCGCCCACCCGCTGCCGCACCCGGTCAGCACCAGCAGCGCCAGCATCGCCCGGTAGGCGGTGTCGGCGTGCGGCGTCTCCAGCCGGCCCGGCACGATCATGCACCGCCCGCCGGTCTTCTCCGCCGTCACGCCCAGCTCCCGCGCCGTCTTCACGGTCCGCGAGGCGGCCACCCCGGTGTAGATCTCCTGCCAGCCCGGCGTGTACGGCTCCCGGTCCCCGTACCCCTGCGGCCACACCCCCGGCAGCCCGTCCCGGGCCACGCCGTAGGCGGCCAGCAGCAGGTCGAACACCGTGGTCACCAGCTCGCCGCCGTCCCTGACGACCGGCACGCCGCGCCGCAGCACGCCCGGCCCGAAGTCGAAGCGCGGCAGCAGCACCTGCACCGCCTCGCCGCCGTACACGCTGAGCCGGTCGCAGGCCCGGCCGAGCAGCCCGCCCGGCACGTACGCGTCCTCGCGCTCGCGCAGCCGCACCAGGAACGGCAGGTCGGTCCGCTCCATCGCGTGCGCGGCGAACGGCGGCCGGTCCAGGAAGAACTCCTTCAGCAGGACGTGCCCCATCGCCATCGCCAGCGCGCCGTCCGTGCCCGGCCGCACGACCAGCGTCTCGTCCGACAACCGGGTCGGATGGGTGCCGATCGCCACCACCTTCTGGCCCTTGTACCGCCCGGCGATCACCCAGGGCGTGTCCGCCGTCCGGGCCAGCCGGTTGTTCTCCCCCCACAGCAGCACGTACGCCGCCCGCGCCCAGTCCTCGGCCCCCGGCCCCGTGAACCGCGGCCCGAGCACCTGCTCCGACGCGCACGGATGCTCGGTCAGCAGCGCGCCGCCCAGCCCGTCCACCACGCCCGCCAGCGGCGACGTCGCCAGCGCCGCCACCCGGTCCGCGCCGTGCTCCGACGCCGTGTGCACGATCGCCGCCGCCGCCAGCTCGGCCGCCGTGGCGTCGTCCAGCGGGACGCGCCGCTCCCCGCGCCGCGCCTGGTAGACCTGAGAGTTGCCTGTGAGTTTCGCCCAGGCCGCGACCGGGTCACGGACCCCGTCCCTCACCTCGAAATAGAGCCTGACCAGTGCCTGGTTGACCTGCGATCCCCCCATGGAAAAAGTTCAACACAGACAGTCATGTTCTATCGCGTTACGTGTCCGCATGTCGGGGATAAGAATTGGAAGCCCAGGTGGCGGCACTCAGATTGTTACGGCAGGCTAGGGGCCGCCATGGATTACGCAGTTCTCACGGGGGTCGTCCTCGTCACCGGTGTCGTCCTCGCCCTCGTCGCGCAGTGGCGCGACTGGCGTCCGCCCCTCTACGTCGCCGTGCTCGTCGGCATCGCCGTCCGCGTGCTGATCATGTACACCTCCGCGATCGACTCATGGCAACCCGTCGACTTCATGGAGAGCTTCAAGCCCGCCGGCGAGGCGGTGCTGCAGGGCAAGGACCCGGTGCTGGCCAGCGAGGGCGGCTGGCACTTCCTGCCGACCATCCCCTACGTCTACGGCATCCTGCTGTGGCTCGGCATCCCGTGGGAGTACGCCGGCCGCCTGGTCACCGTCGTCGCCGACATCGTGCTGATCCCGCTGGTCGGCAAGCTGGCCGGCGGCCCCAAGGCGTCCCTGCGCGCCCTCCAGTACGCGTTCAACCCGCTGGCCGTGCTCATCGCCAGCGTCCACGGCCAGGTCGAGCCGGTCGCGCTCGTCTTCGGCGTGGCCGCGTTCGTGGTGGCCCGAGGGCCCGGCGCACCCGACCGTCCCGGCGCGGCCATCGACGCCGCCGGCCTCGCCGCCGCGGTGCGCCGCCCTGTCGCCATGCTGCGCCGCGCCCTCATGCCCGGCTCCGACGACCGCGCCGACCTGCGGCGCGCCATGCTGGCCGGGCTGCTCATGGGCCTCGCGCTGTGCGCCAAGAGCTGGCCGATCTGGCTGATCCCCGGCATGCTGCTGCTCCTGCCCCACCTGCGGGCCAGGATCGCCGCGCTCGTCATGACCGGCATCGTCCCGGTGTTCTTCCTGCTCACCTCGCCGATCTTCGCGGGCACCACGCTCGACGAGATCCCGGCCGTCATCCGTACCATCCAGGACATCCGTCCGATCGTCGGCGAATGGGGTTACACCCCGTGGTTCACCGGCGGCGACTGGGCCCTGATGCCGGGGCTGGCCTCGTTCGGCACGAAGCTCATCTACGTCAGCGTCGTCGGCGTCCTGCTGCTGTGGCGGCGGGCCGACCCGATCGACCTGACCACGGCCATCCTGCTGATCTTCATGGTCATGACGCCCCGCCTCGGCGCCCAGTACCTGCTGTGGTTCATGCCGTTCCTGGTGGCCAGGCCGACCAGGTGGGCCTGGCCGGCCATCATCGGCACCTCCTTCTGGGCCGCCTTCGGCTACCTGTACATGACGCAGTTCAGCGTCAACGACTGGTGGTACCTCCACCGCGACTGGTCACGGGCCTCCATCGTGCTGCTGCCGGTGCTGCTGCTGGCGATGCCCTGGGCCCGTCGCGTGTCGACGGCCCAGGACAGAGTCGCCGCCGTCCCACCGAAGGTCGCCTCAACGGCGCTCTAGCCGTCGCCACAGGCTCACCCACTGGTCCGGGTGCACGTGCCCCACGACGGCGTCGCGGGGCACGCCCGCCTCGCCGAGCGCCGCGTCCACCCCCTGGTAGCGCGTGCGCAGGGAGGCGCGCACCGAGCCGCCGACCCCGCCGAAGCCCAGCTCGACCAGCTCCAGGTAGCTCCCGCGGTCGCTCACCAGCGGTTCGGGCCGCCGTCGCACGCGCAGGATCGCCGAGTCCACCGACGGCACGGGACGGAAGCTCTCCCTGCCGATCGTGTCGCCGAGCCGCCAGTCGAACCACGGCCACGACGACACCGTGACCAGGCTCCACCGGCCGTAGTCGCCGGTGCGCTTGCGCGCGTACTCCCGCTGGGTGAGCAGCGTCGCCGAGGTCAGCTCCCGCGCCCGCAGGCACCAGTCGACGATCCTCGACGTGATCGAGTACGGGATGTTGCCCACGACCGCGAACGGCTCACGCGGCGCCCGCGCGGCCGTGAAGTCACCCCTGACCACCTCGATCCGCGGATCGTCGCGCGTACGCGAGGCCAGCCGCCCGGCGAGCCGGGGATCGAGCTCGTAGCCGATCACCCGCGCACCGGCCTCGGCCAGCGCCAGCGTGAGCGCCCCCGGCCCGGAGCCGGGTTCGAGCACCAGCCCCTCCGGCGCCGCCGCCTTGATCATCAGCTCCACGGCATGCCGGTCGGCCAGGAAGTTCTGCGAGAGCTCACGCCTGAGCCGGTCGGCGGGCGTGCGACCGCCGCCGCCGTTCCTGACGTTCTTCTGGGTGTGTGAATAGTTTCCGTGCGCGAAGTTCTGCGCCACAGCACTGCCCTTTCGGGTCCTCGAGATGAACAGGTCTCGAAGGGCCCTGGGCGCGCCGGCGGACGCGCGGTGTCAGCCGTCCGCTAGCGGGCCAGAGCCCGGCCGCGGCGGATGCGGATGAACACGGTGCAGAACATGGAACACATGGCGCCGACAGTAGGCCGGGCGGCGCCACCAGGGCAAACGAATAAATGACATGCGCGGGCACGCCTGGTTCGTCACCCTTGGACGCATGCAGGCAACGGTCACCGTCACCCCGGCGCAGCTTCCGGAGGTGCTGCTGCACGTCGCCGTGGTCCGCCCGGTCTTCCTGTGGGGCGCGCCCGGCATCGGCAAGAGCTCGCTGGTACGCGAGTTCGCCGGCTCCCTCGGCCTCGACTGCGTGACCCTGCTCGGCACCCAGCTCGCCCCCGAAGACCTGATCGGCGTGCCCGAGCTGGTCGGTGGGCGCAGCCGGTTCGCGCCGCCGGAGTCCATCGCCCGCGACGAGCCCTACTGCCTGTTCCTCGACGAGCTCAACGCCTCCGCGCCCGAGGTGCAGAAGGCGTTCTACTCGCTGATCCTCGACCGCCGCATCGGCACGTACGAGCTGCCCGCCGGCTCGGTCGTGATCGGAGCCGGCAACCGGGCCACCGACAACGCGCTGGCCCGCCCGATGGCCTCGGCCCTGATCAACCGCCTGGTCCACGTGCACCTGCGCGCCTCGGCCGACGACTGGCTGAAGTGGGCGGCGTCCAGCGGCATCCACCCCTGGATCGTCGACTACCTCGTCCAACGCCCCGACCACCTGTGGAGCCCGCCGCCCAAGACCGAGGAGCCGTTCTCCTCCCCGCGCGCCTGGCACATGCTCTCCGACGTGCTCACCTCCTACGGCGACGACCTCGGCGACGAGACCCTCGCGATGCTCGCCTTCGGCACCCTCACCACCGCCCACGCCTCCGCCTTCCGCGCCTACGTCAGGACCGTCCGGCACGCCTACGACCTCGACGCCGTGCTCAAGGGCGAGGCGCCCTGGCCGCGCCGCCCCGAGGAGCGCGACCTGCTCTACTTCCTGGCCGAGACCTTCCGCGCCCGCCTGATCAAGGAACTGCCCGCCGACAAGCGCGGCGCCTCGGCCCGCGGCCGCGACCTCGGCTTCCGCGCCAAGACACTGCTCGTCGAGCTGGCCGAGATCTCCCTCGAATGCGCCCAGCTCGTCATCGCCAACGACGCCGACGGCGCGCCCGCGCTGCCCACCTGGTTCCTCGTCGAGATCGGCAGGGACGTGCCCCGGCTCATGGCGGCCCGCTCGTGAGCCGCCGCAAGCCCAAGGCCGACCCCTGGCGGGCCGAGGTCATGAACGGCTGGGCCGCCGTCAACCGCCACCCGCTGTTCGCCGGCCTGCACGGCACCCTGCTGGAGGCGGCCGACGGCCGGCTGCCGCCCGAGACGTGGGCCGTCGTCAGCCAGGACGGCGACGTCACCTTCCACCCCAAGCGCCGCGCCCCCGCCGAGGAGTGGGCATGGGTCTTCGCCCACCTGCTGCTCCACCTGGGCTTCGGCCACGCCGACCCGCGCGCCTGCGCCCCCAAGGACGTCGACGGCGACCTGCCCGACCCCGCCTACCACGCGGCCTGCTGCCTGGCGGTCGACCGTTTCCTGCGCACCGTCAAGATCGGACACTGCCCCGCGCCGCTGCCCGCCGAGCTGCCCGAGGAGGACGAGGTGACGCTCTCCGAACGGTGGCGCAGGACCGGCGTCCCGCCCCCGTTCCAGCCGCTCGGCCCGGCCGACTTCCACATCGGCACCGAGCAGGACGCCGCACACTTCGACTTCCAGCGCGGCTTCGCGATCGGCGTAGCCTGGTCCGCCACGTCCGCGCTCGACCGGGCCGGCGCGCCGCGCACCCCCGCCGAAGGCCACGTCAAGGGCCCCTGGGACGGCGCCCTGCGCTGGTTCATGTCGTCCTACCCGCTGCTCGGCGCGCTGGCCGCGGGCATGAAGATCGTCGCGGACGCCGAACTGGCCAGGGCCTGGGACATCTCGATCGCCGCCGTCAGCGCCGAGGCGGCCGAGATCTACGTCAACCCGCTGGCCACGCACACCGAGCACGAATGGCGTTTCGTGCTCGCCCACGAGATGCTGCACGCCGCCCTGCGGCACGGCGAACGAGCCGGCATGCGCGACCCGTACCTGTGGAACGTCGCCTGCGACTACGTGATCAACGGCTGGCTGGTCGAGATGGGCGTCGGCGAGATGCCAGAAGGGCTGCTGTTCGACCAGTCGCTCGGCGGGCTGTCCGCCGAGGCCGTCTACGACCAGATCGCCGGCGACCTGCGACGCATGCGCAAGCTGGCCACCCTGCGCGGCCGGGGCATGGGCGACGTGCTCGACCGCCCGGCACGCCAGGCCCGCGGCTACGTCGACCTCGACGACTACTACCGCAACGCCCTGTGCACCGGCCTGGCCTACCACCACTCCAGCGGACGCGGCCTGCTGCCCGCCGGGCTCGAACAGGAGATCCGCGCGCTCGAACAGCCGCCCCTGCCCTGGGACGCCCAGCTCGCCCGCTGGTTCGACGAGCACTTCCGGCCCGAGGAGTCGCGCCGCTCGTACGCCCGCGCCTCCCGCCGCCAGGCCGCCAGCCCCGGCATCCCGCGCCCCGGCCGGGTACGGCCCGAGGAGGTCGTCCGCAGGAAGACGTTCGGCGTCGTCCTCGACACCTCCGGCTCCATGGACGTCAAGCTGCTCGGCAAGGCACTCGGCGCCATCGCCTCCTACGCCGCCGCCCGCGACGTGCCCCGGGCCAGGGTCGTCTTCTGCGACGCCACCGCCTACGACGCCGGCTACCTGCCGGTCGAGGAGATCGCCGGCCGGGTCAGGGTGCGCGGCCGCGGCGGCACGATCCTCCAGCCCGGCGTCAAGCTGCTCGAACGCGCCGACGACTTCCCGCCCGACGGCCCCATCCTGCTGATCACCGATGGACAGTGCGACGTGCTGCGCATCCGCCGCGAGCACGCCTTCCTGGTGCCCCAGGGCGCGCCGCTGCCGTTCCGGCCGCGCGGCCCGGTCTTCTTCATGAAGTGACCCGCCGACGCGTCCGATTCCGACAAGAGCCGTCCGCGCCCCCGGCGGTAGCGTCGCAGGACACGGCTCTCTCCACGGAAGCGGACATGCAAGCGGACATGCAAACGGACATTGACACACTCGACCGAGCGGCACAGTTCCTGCGACTCCACGGCAGGCTCATCGACAGACTGAGATTCGAGGCCCTGTTCGCGGGCGGCTCCCGCGCCCGCGTCCTCGACGCCCTGCGCTGCTACCAGAACGCCGACGGCGGCTTCGGCAACGCCCTGGAGCCCGACCTGCGCGGCGCCGGCAGCCAGCCGCAACCGGTCGAGGTCGCCTTCTGGATCCTCGACGAGCTCGACGCCTTCGACTCGCCGATGGTCGCCGCCGCCTGCGACTACCTGGCGGGCATCACGGCCGCCGGGGGCGGGGTGCCGTTCGTGCTGCCGTCCGTTCGCGACACGCCGCGCGCGCCCTGGTGGCAGGCCCCGGACGACCCGCCCGGCGACCTCAACCCCACCGCCGCGCTCGCCGGGCTGCTGCACAAGCACGGCGTCACCCACTCCTGGCTCGGGCCCGCCACCGACTTCTGCTGGTCGCGCATCGCCCAGCTCACGCGGACCACTCCGTACGAGGCCCGCGCCCTGCTCGTGTTCCTCGAACACGTCCCCGACCGGGAGCGCGCGGCCGCCGAGTTCGACCGGCTGCGCGAGGCCGTCCTGGCCACGGTCACCTTCGACCCGCACGCCGAAGGCGCGGTCCACCACCCCCTCGACTTCGCCCCCGCGCCGTCGGCCCTGCCCCTCTTCGACGCCGCCACCCTCGACCCCCACCTGGACGCCATGGCCGCCGCCCAGTCCCCGGAAGGCGGCTGGCACCCGAACTGGAACACCTGGACCCCGCTGGTCGCCCACGAATGGGCGGGCTACCTGACCGTGGCACGCCTGCAGACCCTGCGCGCGTACGGCCGCCTGCCCGCCTGAACGGATTCTGTCGGCGGGGTCGCGTACGTTGGAGGCATGTACGCGGAACGGCACCCGGGCGACGCTCTCTCCGGCCGTGTCGCCTGCGTGTGGCAGCAGGTCAGCGAGGGCGACACCACGCAGCTCGTGGTGCCCGACGCCTGTCTCGACCTCGTCTGGGGGCCCGGCGGCCTCTTCGTGGCCGGCCCCGACACCGGCCCGGTGCCCACCCCGATGGCGGCGGGCGACGCCTACGTCGGCATCCGCTTCAAGCCCGGCGCGGCTGGGGCCGTCTTCGGCGTCCCGGTCCACGAGCTGCGCGACCGCCGCGTCCCGCTCGCCGCCCTGCCCGCCCTCGCCGTCGCGTCCCCGCTGCTGTCCGACGCGGCCCCCGCGCCCGACCCGGCGGCGCGGCTCGCGGCCATGCGCGCCGCCGTCCTGACCCGCCTGCGCGAAACCCCCGCCCCCGACCCGGCCGCGCCCGCCATCGCCGGGGCGCTGCGCATGGGCCGCAGCGTGCGCGACGTCGCCTGGGCCATCGGCCTCAGCGAACGCCAGCTCCACCGCCGCAGCCTCGCCTCCTTCGGCTACTCGCCCAAGACCCTCCAGCGCGTCGTCCGCTTCCAGCGCGCGCTCACCCTGGCCCGCGCGGGCGTGCCGGCGGCGGAGGCGGCGGTCCGCGCCGGCTACGCCGACCAGGCCCACCTGTCCCACGACGTGAAACGGCTGAGCGGCGTCCCGCTGGGCCGCCTGCTCTCACCCGTCCGGCATCTTCCCTGACACCAGCGCCTGCACCCACTTCGCGCTCGGGTCGCTGTCGATCAGCACCGCCCGCGCCAGCAGGCTGAGCGGGATCGCCAGGATCGCGCCGAGCGGCCCGAGCATGAACGTCCACACGATCAGCGACAGGAACGTCATCGTGGTCGAGAGCCCCACCGCGTCCCCCAGGAACTTCGGCATGATGAACGACTGCGTGACCACGTTGATGACGATGTAGGCCACGACGACCAGCACCATCGTCTTGACGCCGCCGTGCAGGAGGGCCAGCAGGGCGGGCGGCAGCAGCCCGATGACGAACCCGATGTTCGGGATGTAGTTGGCGATCAACGCCAGCACCCCCCACAACAGCGGCAACGGCACGTCCAGCAACGACAGCACGATGACGTCGAGAATCGCGTCGATCAGCCCGAAGACGGTCGAGACGATGAGATACCGCCGCGTCTTGTGCGCGAACGTCGCCAGTGCCGTCACCAGCTGCGGCCGGTTGCCCTCGCCGTTGGTGAGGATCCGCGCCGTCACCGGCGCGTCGAGGCACATCGCCAGCAACAGCACCACGATCAGGAACAGGCTCGACAACACGCCGATCAGGCTCCCGAGCAGGCTCTGCGCCAGCCCCAGCATCCGGCCGGGATCGATCGCCTGCACCGCCTTGGCCAGCACGTCGTTGCCCAGACCGTGGGTGCCGGCCCAGTGTTGCGACGCCGCCAGCAGCTCCTCGAACTGTTTGGCGTACGTCGGCAGCAGCGAGGCGAGCTGGGTGACGGAGATTGTCAGGATCCCCACCATGCCGAGCAGCACCAGCACCACGATCAGGAACGGCACCGCCACCTGCACCCATATGGGCGCCCGCCGCGCCGTCAGCCAGCTGCGCACCGGGGCTACGGCGATGACCAGCACGAGCGCCAGCACGACGGGCCCGACGATGGAATTGATCTCGCGCAGCCCGAACAGAGCGATCACCGCGCCGGCGATGCCCACCAGGAGGATGAGTGCTCTCGGCACGGATTGATCTCGCACGCCGGAATACCTACCCACCATGTCTTCCCGACGCGTGGCGGGTCGCCGATTTGACGGTTCTGGGGACCGTACATAGAGTTCACCAGTCCCACGAGGAAGGCGTTGATCGCCGACCTCACTCGGGGGCCACCTCCAGACACTGCCACTCCGGCGGACCTCCGCGTCCAACGGAAGGTCGATTCGACAAGAGTCAGGCTTGGGAGTAAGTTAGAGGGGTTGTCCCGGAAGCGGGGCGCGACTTAATTCCAGCAGGTCGAGCAAGTCCGGTCAATTTGACAGAGACTTGAACGGCTGAAAGAATTAAGACACAACGAAAGAACGCAAGACGAAATGAACGCCTCTGAGCGGGGATCCGGGAACGGGTTCTGGTGAGGAAGTACGCGTCCGTTTCTTGAGAACTCAACAGTGTGTTAAAAGCCAGTGCATGAAACACATGCATAACC